>JAQCLE010000096.1 GCA_027592755.1 Bacteroidota bacterium
TTTATCAACTACTTTATCCTCAATAGACCAATAAATAATATCAAACATGCTATCTTTTAATTCACACAACAGGTTATTTTTATTAACTTTTAACTTTAACTTTAATATATAGTTTATTAATCTTTATACAAATCCAATGATTATGAACCTAAGAGTTAGAGCATTTGCATTAGCAACAGGAACAGTTTGGCCCAAACCCAGTTGTTTGTCAAGACTCTCAATTATCAAGTTCATAAATTGAAGAGCAATTATCCGTCAACAAGCTTTCAGGATGATCAAAAGAAGGAAGAAGTCGCCAATGACCCTTGCCATTATAGATAGTTTCTATATTTTAGAATTCCGGTTTTACAGACTTTTCTTTAATCGAAAACAGATTGATCAACTGGGAAAAGAATGGATTTCAATTACACCAGCAACAAGCTCAATACTTTTTTACTTTTGGTAAACTCTGAATTAAATGACTTGTTGAATTGCATTATTCAGAGTAAAATATGCTGTCCAGAAATAAAGTATTTATGATTTGGAGTATTATTGCCACAATTTGCTATCTACTTGACCAAAGTTCCCAGATATACAACCCTTAATTATCTTCAATGAATAAAGACTATTTAAAGTTGACATGGTTATTGTCATTCTTCCTTGTTTTTTCAATTATTCTTGGTTGTCAAATTAAGCAACAGCCCAGAAAAATTGAAATTTTGTTTTTAGGTCATGAGAGTCGACATCACAATTCGGAAAAATATATGCCAATACTATCGGCAGCGATGGCCACCAAAGGCATCAATTTCACGTTTACCTCATCACCCGAGTCACTCAATCCCGATAATCTTAAGCGCTTTGATGGTCTAATGATCTATGCAAATCATGACAGCATTACGAAGAGTCAGGAAAAAGCACTTTTGGATTTCGTTGCCAGCGGCAAGGGTTTTCTTCCAATCCATAGTGCTAGTTTTTGTTTCCTAAACTCGGAAGAATACATAAAGCTGGTTGGAGCACAATTTAAGTCGCATAAAACCGAGACATTTTCTGCTGAAATTGTTAACAGAGAACACCCGATTACCCAGGGTTTGGAGGCCTTTGAAAGTTGGGATGAAACCTATGTCCATTCAAAGCATAATCCAGATCGGACCATTCTCATGGAGAGAGTGGAAGGTGATACAAGAGAACCATGGGCATGGGTCCGTGAACATGGAAGAGGTAGAATTTTTTACACGGCTTCAGGACATGACGAGCGCACCTGGAGAAATCCGGGATTTCAACAGTTGCTATTGAATGGAATTTTGTGGTCAGTTGGCGATGAAAGAAGAGGCCTTTGGGAACAGTTGGTTTTTGAACCGCTTCAGTATACACCTTCCGAAAATATAGCCAACTATGAAAGAAGGCAGAAACCCCTCCCATTACAAGTGCCACTATCGCAACCTGAGTCACAAAAATATATACAAGTGCCACCAGAATTTGACCTTCAGGTATTTGCCTCAGAGCCGGATATCGTTAATCCAATGGCTTTGAATTGGGATGAAAGGGGGCGCCTTTGGGTCATAGAAGGGGTCGATTATCCAAATGAAGTAAGGGAGGGCGGTATAGGTTATGACAGGATCAAAATTTGCGAAGATACCAATGGAGATGGTCGGGCAGATAAGTTTACAATTTTTGCGGACAGTTTAAATCTACCGACAAGCCTTGTTTTCGCCAATGGAGGTGTCATAGTTTCTATGGCTCCCAACTTTATTTATTTCAAAGATACTGATGGTGATGACCAGGCGGATGTTCATGAAACGATATTTACCGGATGGGGAACCTTTGACACACACGCTGGTCCTTCAAACCTTAAATATGGTTTTGACAATTATGTCTGGGGTACGGTGGGATATTCCGGAGTCAAAGGCACTTTGGGAAATAAAACCGTCGATTTTGGACAGGCCTTTTATCGGTTTAAGGTTGATGGAACTGATTTTGAACACATGGCCAAAACAAGTAACAATACCTGGGGACTGGGGTTTTCGGAGACTTTTGACGTATTTGGATCAACCGCGAATAATGCGCACAGCTGGTACATGGCTATCCCACTTCGCTATTTTGATGGTGTTGAAGGAATTCCTGGTATAGGGAGCAAGAAAATTGCTGATTATTATGCTTTCCATCCAATAACGGAGAATGTCAGGCAAGTTGATGTATTTGGTGGTTTCACAGCAGCCGCAGGACATAACCTCTACACAGCAAGGTCATTCCCAAAAGAATATTGGAATCAGATGGCATTAATTACTGAGCCCACAGGGCATCTTTTGGCTAAGGGAAAATTAGAAAAAGTTGGTGCCGGATTTGTACTCAAAGATAGATGGAATCTCTTTGCTGGTGCTGATGAATGGGTCGCACCGGTACATGCTGAAGTCGGACCTGATGGCGCCGTTTGGGTGGCTGACTGGTACGATTTTATTATTCAGCACAATCCGACCCCCACTCCGGAAAGAGGTGGTTACCAGGCGGAAACAGGCAAAGGAAATGCACATGTTAACCCATTGCGGGATAAAAAATATGGCCGTATTTATCGTGTTGTATATAAAGATACACCTCGTTATATCCCAATTAAATTAAGCAAGGATGATCGTCGTGGGCTTATCAAAGTGTTGAGTAACGACAATCTTTTTTGGCGGTTGACAGCGCAACGGCTGTTGGTTGAGAGAGGTAATCAGGATGTGTTTGTTGAGTTGATTGGGCTTGTCTCAAATACTGAAGTAGATGAAATCGGTTTAAACGGAGCCGCAGTTCATGCCTTATGGACCATTCACGGATTGGGTGGGTTTTCAGGAAATAACCAGAAGGTTAACGATGTAGCGATAATGGCGCTTAAGCATCCAGCCGCGGGAGTTCGAAAAGCTGCCATACAGGTTTTACCAAAGACCATTTGGACAAGACAAGCATTATTGGATGCAAATGCACTTAATGATCCTGATCCTCATACGAGATTGGTTGCGCTACTTACGATTTCAGAAATGCCAGCTGACGTTCCAACAGGAAAAGCTTTGTACGAGATAAGTAAATCCAAAGAAATAGCCGAAGACTTATGGTTATCCCAGGCACTTTTTATCGCGGCAAATAAGCATAAAGAAGGATTTATTGCATCTTATGGAACAGATAATGAGGCTGTTACCTATCAAAAGGTGACAGAAACCGCTGTAGTGATACCTCATATCTGGGATAAATGGGATGAGCCCGAAAAGGTGACCTCAAGCTGGCAAAAGGTGGTTCCAGGTAAACCCTGGGAAGAAGGTGTTTTACCTGATTTTAATGGAATGGTTATAGCCTATAAAGGGTTTACATTGAATAAATTACCAGATCAAGCCGTTTTACACATTGGCCGAATAGGGCAAACAGATTATTCATTTGTGAACGGTAAAATGTTGCAGGAAACACGCAATGATCAGGAAGTGCTTCGCGTATCTGAAATTCCACCGAATACGCTGCAATTGGGCCAGAATTATGTGCTGATTCGAATTGAAGATGACAAAGGACCAGGAGGGCTTTTAGGCCCAGTGGATGAAATGTACATACAGGCAGGCAGCGATCGGATCGCATTGGATGGAGAGTGGAAATACGCCGTTCAAAATAATTATGGTCGTGGGATCAATTACTCGGATTTTAAAGACGGCCGCGATCTTGCAGCAAGATTTGTCACCTACAATACTGGTGAAACAGCCGAAATTGTATCCAATAGCGAAAAAGCGAATCCGAATGCAGTACAACTGGAAATTCAAACAGTCAAAAATGAAATGAAATTCAGTAAGAATGAATTGACGGTTGAGGCCGGTAAACTTTTGGAACTAACTATTCAAAATACGGATTTCCTTCAACATAATTTCTTACTGCTTGTTCCCGGAAGCCTTCAGCGAGTAGGAGCAGCAGCTGATATATTGGCACAACAATCCAATGGACTGGAGAGGCAATATGTTCCTGATATGCGGGAAATACTCGTTTCAAGTAAATTGATTGACCCAAATGGAAAGGAGACGCTCCGGTTCTCCGCTCCTTTGGAGCCCGGCGATTATCCCTTTGTTTGTACGTTCCCGGGACATTGGCGAACAATGAATGGAGTTCTGAAAGTTATCTAAAACCAAAAGGTTTTAAAGAAAGGAACATGATGAATCTGGATTTTGGCGTAAGCACCTGGTTGTGGACATCCCCCTTCAGCACCGACACCATCTCATTGTTTCCTAAAATTAAGGAGATGGGATTTAGTCATGTCGAGATTCCGGTGGAGGATCCTGACATCATTGATGCCACGGTGGTGAAGGATGCCCTCAGGCGATTTGAATTGAAACCAATAGTTTGCGGTGCCTTTGGTTCTGGAAGAGACCTCACGCATGATGATGAAAAAATTCACCAGGATTGCTTCGATTATATTGAAAAATGTTTTGAGCTCTGCAATATTTGGGATGCAAAATTTTTGGCGGGGCCAATGTATTCAGCGGTTGGCAAGGCCAGGCTTGTGGAAGAATCCCAGCGAAAAATTGAATGGAACCTGGCCGTGAAAAACCTTAGAATCGTTTGTCAGATGGCAGAGAAGAGAGGATTATCGATTGCGCTTGAACCGCTCAATCGTTTCGAGTCTGATTTGATCAACACTTGCGAGGATGTTGTTAAGCTTATTGATGATATCGGGCATCCTTCAGCTAAAATATTGCTGGATGGATTTCACATGAACATAGAGGAACTCAGTATCAAAGATGCTATCCTGTTGGCTGGGGATAAACTGATTCATTTTCAGGTATCAGAAAATTACAGAGGTACTCCAGGTACTGGTCAGACCCGGTGGGATGACATTTTTAAGGGACTTGAGGAAATTAACTACAAAGGTGTTGTCTCTATTGAAAGCTTTACACCTGATGTAAAGGAACTGGCAGGAGCAGTGTGTGTTTGGAAACCCCTGGCAGAAAATCAGGATTCTTTTGCTTCAGATGGTTTAAAATTTTTGAAAAACTTTACTTTGCCAACAAGAAATTAAGGCTTTAAATTCAGAATTAATATGGATAAGAGAAATATAAACGTCGCTATAGTAGGCCTGGGATTTGGTGCAGAGTTTATCCCGATTTATCAGGGATATCCAAATGCCAACATGTATGCGATATGTCAGCGATCAGAATCCAAACTTAATGAGATTGGGGATGCTTTTGGCGTTTCTAAACGATTCACCGATTATGATGAAATGTTAAAAGACCCCAAGATTGATGTGGTACATATCAACACACCTATTCCGGATCATGCCCGTCAATCCATTGCTGCTTTAAAAGCAGGAAAACATGTGGCCTGCACGGTACCAATGGCCACTACGGTTGAAGAATGCAAGGAGATAGTGGAACTTGTTGAAGCAACCGGCCTTACCTATATGATGATGGAAACTGTAGTTTACAGCCGGGAGTTTTTATTTGTAAAGGAAATGTATGAAAAAGGAGATTTAGGTGATCTTCAGTTTCTCAGGGCCTCCCATCAACAGGAAATGTCAGGGTGGCCGGGCTATTGGGAAGGGCTACCTCCCATGTATTATGCCACGCATTGCGTTGGCCCTGTGTTAGCGCTGTCGAGGGATCAGGCAGAATATGTTTCTTGTTTCGGCTCGGGTAAAATCGATGAGCAACTCATACCAAAATACGGTTCACCATTTGCCGTAGAGAGTTGTCATATCAAATTTAAGAATTCAAATCTTGCTGCAGAAATCACCAGGTCATTGTTCAATACAGCAAGGCAGTACCGGGAGAGCTTTGATGTATATGGCTCTAAAAAGTCATTTGAATGGACGTTGATTGAACATGAAGATTCGGTTATTCACACCGGAGAAACACCGGAAAGGGTAAAGATTCCGGATTATGCACACTTATTACCAGATGAGATCGCTCACTTTACAACAGGCGGTGTATATGATGATGAGAACAGGCATCTCTCCTTTATTCAGGGTGCAGGCCATGGGGGTTCGCACCCGCACCTCGTACATGAGTTGTTATCAGCCTTAACTGAAGGGAGGGCTCCATTTCCAAATCATAAGCAATCCGCTAATATTACCTGTGTTGGAATTCTGGCCCATGAATCTGCGATGAATTCAGGTAAAATTATTCAATTGCCAGAATTCACTCTGTCTTAGCCACAAAAACGAACTTATACTATGGCTAAACCTAAACCTCAACAAATAAATCCGGATCAGGTTCCTGAAATGGCGGCAGCCATTGTGAAAAAAGTAAAGTTTCCAATGCTTGCAACAATCGACGGGAAGCAGCCACGAGTGCGCCCGGTGTCTCCGGTTGGTACTGACGGTTTCATTATTTATATTGCTAATCTGAAGAGCTATGGTAAAACTGCGGAGATAGAGGCCAATCCCAATGTGGAGTTATGTTATTTGGATCAGGAGCACAACCAGGTGCGAATTGAAGGTATAGCTGAAGTAGTAACAGATAGGGATTTATTACAGGAGATATGGGACTCAAATAATCTTTTAAAGAATTATTTAGGAAGCATTGATAACCCTGAACTTATAGTTTACAGGATCAAACCTCTTCGTGTTCGTTTCATGTTGGAATGGGCTCTGAGCTATCACGAGGTTCCTTTAGGTATGTGAGTTTCAGGCTTTACCCCACTTCTTTTGAAAAACAGGACGAATACTGAGCCAGATCAATGGCGGGAGCCCTGCACTAAGTCCAACCGCAAGGTAAGGATTGTCAACACCCGCATGTCCGATATATGCATAGGTGAACCCCAATGGCAATGACCCGCAGGCCATTGCTAGAATAAAACGAACCAAACGCATTCTGATGAGGCCAGCCATGCAAGAAACTACTTCCGGAAATACCGGAAGCCATCTTGAAAGTACAACCAGCCATCCTCCAATGTCTCCTGATAACCGGACGCCCCTTTCGTAATCCTTTTCTCCGAGTATTCTTCGGGCAGTTTTTTCACCCATTATGCGACATAGACCATGTCCTAGAACACCACCCATGAAAGAACCTGCGGCACTAATTATTCCACCAGCAACCGGTCCATAGATGTAACCCACTGCCGCCATGATGATAGTAGCTGGTATTGGGAGAAACAAGTCGGCCATCAGCAGGAGGATTGCCACTGCCCATGCCCATTGACCGTACTGGGTAAGAAACGTAATGGTTCCTTTTTCCGAGAATGCAGTCATCAATGCATCACCCCATATAAAAAAGGGGATAAGCACCAAAACAGCGAGGATAATAAATAGAATGAAGAGGCGCATCTTGCGGCTTTAGGTATCCTCTAAAAGTAGGGATTTTTAACTATTGGCAATAGCTCCTCACGTTATGATGACTATGGTAAGTAACCTACAATCTGAGACATGTGTGTCAAATCGCCGGTTGTGCTGATTCCCCTTCATATTTTGTTGACAAAGGGTCAATCCTAATTTCTCTTTCTTCTCTGTGTCCGCAATTAGAGCACCTGAATTGTTTTTTCAAAAGACCTGGGATATTATGAGTAGGGGTCACTGCAATTTCTTCTTTGTAGGCTTTCAAAGTTCTAAAGCGGCATTCATCACAAATAAGCGCATGCAAATGGCCGTCGTATCTTTCAATTAACTTAAATCCCGTTTCCTCATTGAGCCAGACATCATAGTCATATACATAATCCAGCTCATGGGCTATCATTTCTTCTGTCAGATAAGCATCTTCTTCATCCTCGTTGAAAAGCCTCATGGGTTTTCCGGTTTTTGGAGATATCCTTGGCTTGAATCTTATCTTAGACAATCTTTTTTCTAAAATCTTTGGATAATAAATAAGTAGCGTAAGCATAAAGTGCATTACCAATCATTACCCCAATTCCTATGAAAAGAAACGCTTCCATTATGAGCTCAAATTGGTTCACTGTAACAAGAGGTTTGATAAATATGCTCATTAAAAGGGTTGTTATGCAATGGTTATTGCAAGGAAACTATACCATAAATACTTCACTTCATATCCCAGTGCGAATTCATATTTTTTTACCTGAGAGCCTTTAATTGATAAACGAATCAAGTAAAAAAGCACTGTAATGATGCCCAAACAAAAAAAGAAAATAGAGGCGACCTGACCATATTTTTGAGCCTGCGCCACAAAATTGCTGAATGAAGATTCCATGATCTAGTATTTTTGATTTAACAATGACTCAATCTATTCAGAGAATCTGAATTTTATCTGAAGTTTCAATGTCATAAGTATATCAGTTAGGTTTTTCTTATTTTTTTAATTCAACTGGTCGGGGTATGGATTAAATTAGTGGCTCAGCCTACATTCAACATCGGAAATGAAATACAATCATTTAGTAACTGGAAAATCAACGTACAACTAAGGTATAACATGGAGAACATCAAGCGATTTGAAAATCAGGTGGCCATCATAACGGGAGGCGCATCAGGCCTGGGTAAAGCTGCCGCCCAGCGCTTATTATCAGAAGGTGCCAGGGTTGTACTACTTGATATTGATGAGGAAGTATTAGAAAAAACTGCAGACCAACTTTCTGATTACGGGATCAAACCATTGTATCAATATTGTGATATTTCTGAGGAGAGCTCTGTTCAGAAGGCGTTTTCATTTGCTTATAATAAATTCAATAGGATTGATATCATGATCAATTCAGCGGGTGTTGTTGGGCCGTCTAATGTGAAGATTAAAGATGTGTCTATTGAAGGATTTGATAAAGTACAGGCAGTGAACTTGCGAGGTTCTTTCCTTGCATGCCGCGAAGCAATCAAATACATGGAGCCAGCCGATTATGGACGGATTCTTCTCATTGCTTCTATTGCCGGGAAAGAAGGAAATGCTGGTATGGTTTGCTACTCCACTTCCAAGGCAGGAGTTATTGGTTTGGTGAAATCTGTAGGTAAAGAATATGCCGAGACAGGCATTACCATTAATGGTTTGGCCCCGGCAGTTATTCGGACGGTAATGGTCGATAGCATGCCTGAAGAACAGGTGAAGTATATGACAGATAAAATACCAGCAAAACGCTGTGGAACACTTGAAGAGGTGGCCAGTATTATCTGCTGGATTGTCTCCACAGAGGCAAGCTTCAATACCGGTTTTACGTTTGATTTAACAGGAGGTAGGTCAGTTTACTAGCGTTGAGCGTACCCAGACTAATCATTTTTATGAATGAACCGTATATATGCATATATTTATGCTCTTAAGCATAAGTTTATACATATATGAGAACGACATTGGATTTACCTCAGCAGCTTATAGAAGAAGCCATGGAATTGACTGGTTCTAAAACAAAGAGTCGCCTGATAGTTGATGCCCTTGAAGAACTGATTAAAAGAAGTAAAAGGAAAAGAATCCTCAATTTTAAAGGAAAAATTGACCTTGATATTGATCTTAACACCCTGAGGGATAGATGACTGCATATGAATCAAAAGTTTTGATTGATAGCTCAGTTTGGATTAAATATTTTAAAGAGGGTGATAGGAAATTAGAAACGCTCATCTCGGAGGATTTAATCTCCACTAACGAGTTGATCCTAACTGAAATTGTTCCGGTTTTATTAAAACAAAAACAAGAAGAATTAGTTGATTTACTGATGACAATTGACTGCATTCCACTTAAGATCAATTGGATGTTACTCAGACAATATCAATTGATTAACCTTAATAATGGAATCAATAAAGTAGGCATACCAGACTTAATTATTCTTCAGCAAGTGATTGAAACTAAGGTGTCCTTCTTCAGTCTTGATGACCACTTTAGACTAATGAATAAACACCTGATATTTGATTTGGTAAGTGACCAACCGGATCTTTAACCTTCAAACTATTTAAAAGCCAAATTTTTAGAAAAGAATGGAAGTGTTTTAGTCTGGATACGTTCAGGAATGCGATTGCCGTGGTCTCCATCATAACTTTCATAGAAGTGAGCAATTTTATACAACTCTAATAACTCATGAAGTTTTTTAGTTGATGCATGAATTCTTGTATCAAGAATGCCCGCGTCCATAGCGATTGCGTTAAGTTTTCTCAAATTGGGTATGTACTGTTCAATGGCATAAAGGGTTCTGTTAGCAGCAATTTTGGAGGCGATATCTGGTCGTACTTCGCCATTGACAAATGGAAGATCGAGATAGAGGGGAGGGTTATTAGGGTTTGGAGCCCAGGACGCGGCACTGGCTAATTGCGCCATTATCCTAAAAGGAGCCTCTTCCAATTGTTCAACCGAGGCAATAGCTTCAATGTTTTCCATATTTTCCGGATCTGTTGTGACTTGCCCTTCCCTACAACAGGCGCTAAGAACATAAATACTGGAATAGACCTCCGGATATTTCATACCAAGCCTCATGGTGCCATAGCCACCCATGCTGTGACCGGCCAATCCACGGCTGTTCCGGTTGGGTATGGTTTGGTAATTGGTATCCAAATAATCAACCAGCTCTCTGGTAATAAAGGTTTCCCAGTCTCCAATAGTGATTGATGTTGAATACATGCTGCCCTTGAATGTTATAAGCATTAGGCATAACTATAATCATCTCTTTGGTTGTGCCAGCTGCAATACCTTCTTCCATGCGCTGAGGAAGATTAACACCTTTCTCAACACCGCCAAAACACTGTGTGTCTATACTGGTAAAACCATGCAGCATATACACAACGGGGTATCGTCGGTTAGCATCATTTTCATAAGATGGTGGCAAATAGATGCTCACTTCACGCTCAGCAGGATCATTGATCAGATTGCCTTCAAGCACCTTACTATAAACTTTGATACGCTCCACTGTTCCTTTTTGAGCCAGGGCACCATAACTCAATAGTGTAATAAGTGAATAAAGAAGAAATGGCGCTATTTTCATGTTGGTAGAGTTTGTAAAAATCAAGTTGGTGACAATTATTCCATCACGTGAATTAAGGGACTATTGTAATATAGTAACGTGAATCGACAAATTCCCCCACTAATAACATTCCTGTCATGAAAAATACGTGAAGCTATTATAGCGCCTTAATGAGAGGTTCTCATATTCAAGAGAAGGGTGGAAGACGTTTAGCGTAGAATTAGATTAGGAGTTTGTAAAACATTAGAATCTGTATAATTTTCGATGTAGAAGATGAAGATCAATAGATATTGTTTTTTATACCTGGCAATTATAGTTGCAGTTACAATGCTTTCGTGCTCTCAAAAATCAATCACGACGGATGTATTGGTAATTGGAGGAGGCACAGGAGGGATTGCTGCTGGTTTGCAAAGTGCCAGGATGGGAGTGGGAACAATTATAGTTGAAGAAGGACCCTGGCTTGGTGGCATGCTTTCATCAGCAGGTGTTTCGGCTACTGATGGAAATTATAAACTACCATCGGGAATCTGGAATGAGTTCAGGGAAGAAATATACAAAGTATACGGCGGCCCCGATAAGGTAGCAACCGGATGGATAAGCAATACACATTTTGAACCACATGTTGCTGATAGTATTTTCAAACAAATGGTACTTAAAGAAGCCAATCTTTACGTGCTCTATCATCACCGGTTTTTATCTGTTATCCAAAAGGATAATACGATAATTGGCGCCCGACTTTTGAATCTCAAAACAGAAAAGGAGATTACAATCTATAGCCAGCAGCTAATTGAAGCGACAGAACTTGGAGACGTAGTTGCATCTGCTAATATTCCTTTTAGCCTGGGAATGGAAAGTGGTGAAGAAACTGGTGAGAACGTTGGGGTGATGGCAACCAACGATATCATTCAGGATTTGACATTGGTGGCAATTCTTAAAGATTATGGTGAAGGCAGCGATCATACCATTCCCCAACCAATGAATTACACCCCTGAAGAATTCGATGGTGCCTGTACCGATTATTACAATGATAAAAATGTTAAAGCACCTAATGTAGATGCCCAAAAAATGCTTGATTATGCGAAGCTCCCAAATAACAAGTACATGATCAACTGGCCCATCAAGTGTAACGATAGCTATCTAAATACTGTATTGCTTACACCTGAACAAAGAGAAGTTGAGATAGAGAAAGCAAAAGAGCAAACACTTCGCTTTGTATACTTTATACAAACCCAACTGGGTTATAAGCATCTGGGACTAGCGGATGACGAGTTTGGTACTAAAGACAACCTTGCTTTGTTACCTTATCACCGCGAAAGCAGAAGAGTAAAAGGGTTGACTCGTTTTATCGTCAATCATATTGCGAAACCCTTTGATTACAATTATTACCGAACGGGTATCTCGGTTGGTGATTATCCCATTGATCACCATCATAAAAAAAATTCCGCAGCACCACAGCATTTGGAATTTTACCCTATCCCTTCATTCAACATACCCCTGGGGAGCCTGATTCCTGAAAAGACTAACGGCTTGATAATTTGTGATAAAAGTATAAGTGTAAGTAATGTGGTAAATGGTACAACGCGGTTGCAGCCTGTAGTATTATTGACAGGCCAGGCAGCTGGTACATTGGCCGCACTTTGTGTCTCAGAAAAAAAACAGGCCAGGGAAATAAGTGTGAGGAGTGTTCAACAGGAGTTGATTAATAGCAGTGCCTTGATAATGCCCTACATTGATGCAGGAATAGATCATCCACATTTCCAGTCCATACAAAAAATTGGGGCTACCGGAATATTAAGAGGTACAGGAATTCCACATCAGTGGGCTAATCAAACCTGGTTTTATCCCGATTCATTGGTCAATGCTACTACGCTGATGAATGACCTGAAGAGTTTTGGTTATTCGATCACTTTAAAAGACCGTGACCTTACTGTTCAGGACGGTATTGAACTAATTGCCACCTTAGATGAGTTAACAGGTAGAAAAATGAAGATTGATTTGAAAAGTAGCTGGACAGAGTTTGGATTAAGTAATTTTAATTCGGAAAGAAACATAACCAGAACGGAGCTGGCTGTACTCCTGGATAAAAGCATTGATCCATTTCAACTGAAACAACCTGATCATGATGGATACTTTAAATAACAATTCTCTGGTAACGATATTGCTGAGCGCAAACCGGGGTACTAATTAAAAAGTTATAAGAATATTATTGTCCATACCTATATGAAAAGATCAGAGGTCAATAAAGCGGTCAGGGATTCCAAAATCTTCTTTGAAAACAACCATTGGGTTTTACCACCGGAACCAAAATGGGATGTCACTGATTTCGGGTTGGGTGATTTGTTGAATTATGGTTTAGTGCTCATCAACCTCGCCGAAGAGTCAGAATACTGCGAAAAACTGATGTATGCAACCAGGAATCAGAAAACCCCTGCACACACCCATAAAAAGAAAAAGGAAGATATCATTTGCCGAAATGGGATTCTGATCGTACAGGTTTGGAAGGGCCTTCCTGATTTGCGGGATGAAGTTTTTGAGTTGAAAGTCAATGGACAGAACAGGCAAGTTCGCTCAGGAGAGAAGCTCAAATTGATGAGTGGTGAACGTGTGACCTTAACCCCTGGGATATATCATGAGTTTTATCCGGAATCCGAAGAATGCATTATTAGTGAGGTTTCAACTGCCAATGATGATTTACATGACAACTTTTTTGTGAGCAAAGACATTGGCCGATTCTCTTCCATTGAGGAAGATGAACCACCTTTGGTGGACCTTGTGAGCGATTAAGACATGATATCTTGATATTAGGTTTCTGAGTGTTTGCAAGGCGCAAAGAGGGTAATTGAAATTAGACATCACATTTCCTTAATTTCATATGTAGAAATAAATAAAGAAAATATGAAATATTTTACCACCGCTATCCTTTTGTTCATCGTATCAGGTGTTATCCATGCTCAAAGCATAGAAAGAATCTATTTGTGGCCAGATGCCGTTCCTGGTGAAACTGAAGCCAAAGATGAACCTGTAGTTACTCCTGATAATTCCAACAATGTAAAGAGGTTAACAGATGTGACAAACCCAGCATTTGAAGTATATCTGGCAGATCCATCCAATGCCAACGGCGCTGGAATTCTTGTATGCCCCGGAGGCGGGAACCAGATATTGGCCATTGACCTTGAAGGCTCAGAAGTAGCCAAATGGTTGAATGAAAAAGGCTACAATGCATACGTTCTGGAATACAGGGTTCCGCAGAAGCAAACCGGTGCACTGATGGATGCGCAACGGGCCATGAGAATCATTCGCAAGAACGCATCCAAGTGGAACCAGGATCAGGGTAAATTGGGGGTCATGGGGTTTTCAGCTGGTGGTGGCCTTGGGGCCAACCTCAGTACACGCTATGAGGAAAAGGTTTATGGTCGTATTGATGGAATGGATGATATATCCAGTCGCCCCGATTTTGTTCTTTTGATCTATCCCGGCAGCCTTGATAAAGGCGAAAACAAAACGCTTAGCCCTGAGCTCAAGATTACAGAAAAGACCCCTCCGATGTTCATTTTTGCTACGGCCGATGATAGAATCACAAACAATTCATTTGTAATGGCTATAGCTCTTAGGGATGCAAAAATCCCCGTCGAATTTCATATGATGACCACTGGTGGACATGGTTATGGACTAAGAAAAGGAAATCCGGCTGCAGAAGTTTGGCCTTCTCTCGCTGAGGTTTGGCTAAAAGGTCAAATTAGAGATTGACGGGAACCAATTGGTCAATACTATTTATACCTCTCAATCAGTTCCACCATGACCCAATTTCTCAATTCAGTCAAAGTAACCATATTCTCCAGTTTCCCATCCACCGTGCTGAGCAAGTTCATAGCCATTCGTTTTGAAACTGTCTACATAGGTTTCTCCCATCCCTTTTACCTCAAAAGCCACATGGTGAACTCCTCCACCAGTTTTTTCCAGAAATTCCCTCCAGTCACTTCTCTCATCCCCAATTGGCTCTATCAGTTCAACCCTTAGGTTTTCAAGCTGAAAAAAAGACAATTTAGCCTTAGCACCTGTAGGTGCTCCTCTATACTGTGTGGGATTAGCCTCATGACCTTCTGCAATGGTGATGTCTGGTTTTTTGGCAAGTCCCAGAAGTTGAGCCCAACTATCACGGGCAGCCTCAATATCCTTAACTACTATTCCAATATGTAACATTTGGGTATTTGGAACCCGTCCATCTTGCATCTTTAACGAATCATCGCTCTTAAATGCCATCAGCGTAATGAATGCGACTATAAGGATTGAGCTTATTTTGGTCATGATATTTTTATTTATAATCTTTTGACAAATCAAGTAACTCCACTTTTCGGAAATGAATGGGGTGACCCTCAGCCTGTAAAGCAATATAACCTTGTTTAAGAGGTGTTCCTTTCATTTTGGTCACCCAGGTTTTATCTTCGACCCAGCCTGTTTCGTTTTCACGCTCCCAACCGCCAATTTGAGGTTTTCGGTAAGTAAGCACTGTGTCTCCTTCCACCACATGGTGAACGATTGAATCACCCAGCACAATGGCTTCTACACTTATCCATTGTTCAGCGGGAGGCGCTTCATACGATGAATAAAGCATGTGATTGGTATAAAGCGTATCATCAACAACTACATGAGTACCAGGTGAGGCGAGGTTTCCATTTTTTCTATTTTCACCTTCCACCGCACTCAAGAACTGCATTTCTATAGAAACGGGAAAATTTTGGTTTAATTCCTGCTCCTGGGCCGATTGGGGATGTAGCATTACACCACTGTTTTGGTTGGCCCAAATTTGTCCGCCGGGTACCTGTTCACCCACCAGTCGGTATTCGACTCTTAAGCGGTAATGAGAAAAGGGTTTTTTATAATAGATGTCACAACTATCCGAAAGTCTAATTTCAAAAAACGGATAAAATAGCGGAAAAAGTTCAAACCTTTGA
>JAQCLE010000009.1 GCA_027592755.1 Bacteroidota bacterium
AAACGTGGCAAACATTAAGCATTACGGGATATTGCAACTTTATTCATAAAGGTTCGGATGAGTGTGTAATAAGATGTAGAAGAATGATACCATGGTCTGTAGTTTTAGTTTATAGTTTTCTTCGAAGGTCCTTACATCATATATTTTTACTTGCACCACTTGATGTAAGTTTTTAACTTCAATATTTACCGGTAATGATTGTTTTTATTTGTTATTTTTGATTTGGGTTTGTTAAATTTTAAGAATAATATGCTATGGATGAATTGAATAGAATAACCAGACTTCTCAAAGAGCGCGTCAGAGACAACTTTTCTGCTATTGATCTTTCCATTAATGAGGTTGATCCCGGCAAAGAGCAGCAGTTATTAAATGGAATACTTCAGGGTGAATTTAAGACCGATGATGAGGCGGCATTTGGATTATATGGAGCCGATGGAACTGATCAGCGCTTTAGAATGCTTAAATCCCGGCTAAGACATCGATTATTAAACCTGCTTTTTCTTGTTGAATACAAGGATAGTCGATCGAAAATTTCCAACCAGTACGAACAGGAGGCACTTAATTATATTCTGAAAGCAAAAATACTCCGGCGAGAGGGGATTATCGATGTTGCTGAAAAAATGGTCAATAAAGCCTTATCGATTTCCAAAGAAGCAGAATTCACATCGATAACCATGGATGCACTTGAGGTATTCAGGGAGCTTTACGCCTTTAACTGCAAACCGGCAAATTTTCATCGAAATAATTTGGAACTGGAGAAGACTAGAGCTTTGCTTGTGATAGAAGAACGAGCGATGAAATTATATTTTAAGCATAGCATGCTGGTTAGAAAATCGGTGAATTCAAGAAAGAAAAGCCTGGTTGATGCCATCAAGGCGACTAATGAGTTGGAGAAGCTTTGGGAACAAACCAAGTCGTATAACATATTCGATCAATATTATATCTTGAAAGTAATGTGTTACGAGTCGGATGGTGATTACGACACCATATTAAAACTGACGAAACAAACCGAAGACCTGGTGAGAAAAAATAAAATCAATCCACTACGGTTTGACCAACGTTTTAATGTCTACATGAAAACTTATGCAATGCTAAGGACAAAGCAATATGAAGAAGGATTGAAATACGCCGAGATGGCGGAAAAATATTTTGAGAAGTCCTCTCGCAATTGGTTTGCTCATGTCGAAAACAACTTCCTTTTAGCTATCAGGCTAAGAAAATATGATGTAGCTCGAGATGTGATTCTGGATGTATTTAAAAACCCTCATTTCGATAATCTTACGATTAAGGCTTCCCAACGATGGAAACTATTAAGAGCGTATCTCTACTATGTTCACCCTTCTGAAGAATTGCTTGAAATCGTAAACTTTGACCAGTTTTATGTATCGCTGAATGTTCTTAAGGAGGATAAAAATGGCTTTAATGTAGCCTTGATGATTCTTGAATTCATGCACTACCTCAGTAAGAATCAAAATGACAAGTTGTTGGATAAGGTAGAACGGCTGGAAAAATACATCTATCGATACCTCAATGATGGTGATGTTACCTATCGGGATAAGTTGTTTTTCAAATTGATGTTGGTCATCATCGATACAGGCTTCGACGTTGAAACAGCGAAAAAACGCGGGAACAAACTTTACGAGAAATTAAAGACAGCTGAAGAACCAGGTGACGCTTATGCTGAGCTTGAAATAATTCCTTATGAGGATTTATGGGAACATCTGATGAAGATGATGACAAAAGAATTGGTTTTGGTCTAAATCCCAGATGGTATCTTTAATGAACCGGCTTTCAATAATTCATGGATGCCGGTTTTTTTAAGCGCACCATTCTCCAATTGATAGAGATAATCAACTTCATCAACAAGCTCCAGATCATGTGATATTATTAATGTGGTTCTGCTCTCCATCAAATTGGATAATGCCTCGTGGACAAGTTTCTCTGAATTGGCGTCCAATGAAGTTGTTGCCTCGTCCAAAATCAATATCGGAGGATCCTTGAAAACGGCCCTGGCAATGGCGATCCGTTGTTTTTGTCCACCAGAAAGCTTGTTGCCTCGCTCACCAATATTGCTATGATATCCTTCAGCCATTTGCTCAATGAAATCACTGGCATTGGCAATAACAGCGGCCATGGTTACTTTCTCCAGGTTAGCATTGGCATCACCTAGTGCAATATTGTTGAAGATGGTATCATTGAACAATATGGGCTCCTGATTGACGAATCCGATAAGTTTTCTTAGATCATCCAGGCAGCAATTTTTGAGATTTACATTATCAATGAAAATGTCTCCTTCAGTGGGGTCATGAAATCTGGCAATCAAATCTGCCAGGGTTGATTTTCCGCTTCCCGAGAGACCAACAAGAGCATAACGTTTTCCTTTCCTGATTTCTAAACTGATCCTCTTGAGAATTGGAGTAGATGAATAACCGAAAGAGACTTTTTCAAATCGAATGCTTTCGGTAAATGTTTTTATTCTTATGGGATTCGCCACTTCCTGAATCTTGAAACTTGTATCCTGTAATTCAAAAACTCTATCGGCGCTCGCAAGCCCTTTTTGCATAAGTGTGTATGCCTGAGAAATAGATTTGGCCGGAGGGAGTACCTGGGAGAAGATGATTAAAAACGCCAAAAACTCAGGAGCAGACAGACTGCCCTGATTTGAGAGAACTATTTTGCCTCCGATCAATAATATGACAACAACCGTGAAAACGCCAAGAAACTCAGACATGGGCCCAGCTAATTGGAATCTTTTCCCAATAATTGAGTCCACATCGGCATATTTTTGAATTTGAGCTTTCATTTGTTTCCTGGCAAATGTATTTGCGCTAAAAGCTTTTATTATTCTAATGCCCCAAATCGATTCCGAAATTACAGCATTGATCTCACCAAGTATAGCTTGACTTTTTGCAGCACTTCCTTTCAGTTTTTTAGCAATTCCAGAGATTGCAATTCCAGAGACTGGTAGAAGAATGAGTGAATAAAGTGTTAATTCAGCCGATATTGTAAAAAGAATGAACAAGAAACCAATGATGACGAGAGGTTCTTTGAGGAAGACTTTCAGAGCATAAATGATTGATAATTCGATCTCCTGGATATCAGTTGTAAATCGAGCGATCAAATCTCCCTTCTTCCTTTCAGAAAAGAACCTCAACGGCAGTTCAATAATGCTTTCGAATAACCCGGTCCGCATTTTCGAAATCATCGAAATTCGAAGTTTTACCAGGGTAATATCCGCGAGATACCGGAAGAGATTGGCAAAGAAAACGGAGACAAGTACAATCACGCAGATAACCATTAAAGCCGTGGATTTACCTTCTTTAAAAATTAGCGTATTGAAATAATAATGATACCAGCCTTTTAAAGTGCCAATGCCAATTGTTCCGGGTGCTTCTGAAATCACAATTTCGTTTTGGTCAAAAAGAACTTCAAGTATTGGAATAAGTGCTGAAAAATTGATGAGATTAAAAACCACATAAAAAACAGTAAATACACCATAGGTCAATAAAAATCCTGATAAGGGGGTGGCAAATTGGAGGATTCTGATGAATGTGTGCATCTAATTTAGAAGTCGAGAAGCCTTTGTGCAATATTTAATCGTAATGACAATGCGGTATACATGGTTGTTTGATCAAGGCTATTATTCTCACTATCCATCTTTCTTACTATTTGCTTCAGGTCGATAAAAAAATTATGGCGAAGTTGATAAGATGCGGTGATGTCTAGCAATCGGATTTTAGTATCAACACCCTGTCCAAGTGTATTGTCGTAGTCATTCTCTCTAGTGTTGTATGATAATAAAACGTTGCTGCCATAATTTAGACCAGCCGGATCTTTTCCTTGATTAGCCATAATAAGTTTTCCATTAATTGACAACCTAGGAATTGGCTGATACCTGGCAAGAAAGATTATTTCAGAAAAATTGGCTCCCAGTGGATGCGCGAGAGGTTGCCCGTAATGACTAAAATTCGTAAATGAGCTTTCATGGGAGTAGGTATAAGGTCTTGCAAAATTCGATTCAATTTGCAGGTCAAGGTTAGAAATACCGATCACGTCTATATATTTAAGTCCCAGTTGGCCAGCAATTTTGTTACCCCACCAGCCTGATCCATTAAACAGATCACTTACAACCATTTCGTCAAGTAAAAACTGCCCATAAAACGATAGATGTGTACCGGGATTCCATTTAAAATCCATGCCAATCAAAGCATTATCCGGACTTCCAACCATCTGCTCAATGCCGCGGTAGAAAATTATTGGGTTCAGATAATTTAATTCAAACCTACCACCAACGGAATCTTCATTTGAAAAAACTGTTGCCTCAAACAAACCTATATTAAGATTATCGCTAAGATTGATGCTCAGGTGGTGTAAGGCCATGTATTTTTAGGAAACCTTGTTGTACCTAACGATCCCCCCAAAGTCCCAAATGGAGTGAATGGAGCATCTGCAACCAACTCTACAAACAAATTCGTATAATTCAATCGCCAAACCTTGGTGGTTAGCTTCAGGAAAAAATAATTGCTTGAATTATCAGAAAGAAACATTGATCGAATTCCGTTACCAATGAAGTTCTTGTCATGCCCGAATTGCAAATTTATGTGCCTCGTTGCCTGCAGGTCGATATAGCCCCTTACAGTAAAAAAATCCACGCCATGTTTTTGATATTGTTTCCAGAAGCCTTCGTTGGGGACTGCTCCAAATTCGCTTACATAGTCCTGCCCATAGCTGGGGAAAACGACCTGGTTTTCACCAATGAACGAATAGAAGGCAATTTTGTCATCAATGCGGCCTCTAAGCTGAGCCCCCCTGGTATTAATGAAAGGTCTGGACTCACTATCGCTATCCTGGCCAATGCTCCAGTAAATGACGGGATTAAGATGTAAATCGAAATCTTTAACATTCACATTGATGAAATCACTTTTTTTTCTATACAATTTGCCAAAGAGGGGCTTCTTGCTGGTATTGGAATCTGTGTTAGAGAATTCCCAATTGTCGTTATTCAGGTATTCAATGTTGAATTCATCAACTTGCGATCGGTTAGTGTCCGATACTCGTGAATCCAGAAAAGAAGCGATTTGATCCCGTCTGTATGGTTTGAAACTGCTGAAAAAAGAATTTGAAAATTTTCCGGATTTAATCTCATAGCGATCTAATAGGTGGTAATAATCGGCATTGAGAGGCGCAAATGCACTTTGGGCCACAAGGTCGGTGCTGACAAGCACTAAGCAACCGAAAATACAGGGCATTTTCATAAAGCCAAGTTATAATACACTTTCAACAACGGAAATTTATTTAAAAAGCATTTATGGGTGTAGTTTTCTGAATCCATTTGATGATAATATAAAAGTCTTTACTTTTGCCGTCCATTTTGAATGGAAGAAAAAACGATTTTAATAGCATGAGAAAAGATATTCATCCAAACTATAGGGAAGTTGTATTTCACGACACGTCGAGTGATTTCTCTTTTGTAACCAGATCGACTATCAAAACAGATGATGAAATTAAGTGGACAGACGGTAATACTTATCCACTGATAAAGATAGAAGTGAGTTCGGCATCCCATCCGTTTTACACTGGCAAGAAATTGTTTGTTGATACTGCAGGAAGGGTCGAGAAATTCAATAAGAGATATAAGAAGAGCTAAAAACTCTTTGGGAGTAATCTTAGTAATTAAGTCCTCTGGAATATTCCCGGGGACTTTTTCTATTTTTAACCCAATCTGCCTCGGTAGTGATGACCTGTAGGACATTGAGTTATCTAAACCAATTAGATATATTCAGGCTGATTTAGAATTTTGCCAATTACAAAATAAAAGATGGAAGCGGTTCATGCGATTTGCTGAGATAGAAGGTTTTGAAGACGTAAAGGAGAGGTTGATAAAATCATCAGGAAGAAATCATCATGCTCAGATTTTTTATGGTCAAAATGGATCGCCTAATTTATCTCTGGCCCTGGCTTATGCGACATACATTAATTGTGAAAGTCCAGCCAGGGAAGACTCCTGTGGAAAGTGTGCATCCTGCATCAAAATAGATAAGCTTATACATCCGGATCTTCACCTGATTTTTCCTGTAAGCTCAACAGTCAAGGTGAAAGCCTCAGATGCGATCAGCAACAATTTTATTGGAGAATGGCGCTCCATGGTACTTTCAAATGCTTATCCCTCCATCGATGACTGGCTAAGTTTTTACGGAGCAGAGAACAAACAAGCCAACATCTCTAAAGAAGAGAGCAGACAAATTATTCAAAAATTGAGCCTCAAATCATTTGAAGCAAAGTATAAAGTAATGCTCATTTGGCTTCCGGAGTATATGCATCCGGCATCAGCCAACGCCATATTAAAAATTCTTGAGGAGCCCTCGGAAAGAAGCATCTTTCTACTTGTAACCAATGATTACCAAAAACTGCTGACCACTATTACTTCCCGGTGCCAGCTTGTGAACATCAGGTTATTCAAAGACGAAGAAATAAGTGCTTTCTTACGGAAGAATCTGGGAATTGAAAAAGAAAGGGCAATGAACATCGCCTCACAATGTGGTGGCGATATTTGTGAGGCCAAAAGGTTGGCTGAAGATAAGATTAGTGATTCGGGTTCTTTATTTAGAGAATGGATGCGACTGTGTTGGAACGGAGACTTTACCTCATTGATTACCTGGGCTGACAACTACCAGGCCCTTTCGAAAGTTCAGCAGAAAAACTTGTTTATTTACGGAATCAGCCTTTTAAGGAACGCAATTATCTCAGGATTAAAAATTTCTGAATTGGTTCGCGTTAATACCGAAGATTTTGATTTTGCTCAAAAATTCGGGAATTCTGTTGACGCAAATAAAATTGAGATGATTACAAATCATTTGGACAAGGCTCACTACCATATTGAAAGAAACGCTAGTCCCAAGATTACTTTCCTGGACTTATCTCTTTCAATAGCTAAAGTACTCAAGTCTTAATTGCATGTCGGTGGCCACCATAAAAATTGGAACAAGACATAGCAGCTTGGCAATCTGGCAAGCCAATTACGTCGCTGGAAAATTGCTGGAAAATGGATTGAACGTGGAAATTTTACCCTTTGAAACAAAAGGGGACAAGATCATTGATGTTTCGATTTCTAAGATTGGGAGTAAGGGAGTATTTACTGAAGAGCTTGAAAGAGCTCTATTAACCGGTGAAATAGATATAGCTGTTCACAGTGCAAAAGACCTTCAATCAAGTCTGAGTGATGATCTTGAAATAATTGCATTTTGTGAGCGTGAAATCGCAAATGACGTGCTTATTAGCACGGGGGCTAAGATTGGAAACATTTCCGAGATTAAGATTGGCACTTCATCAACAAGAAGGGTGGCCTTGTTAAAGCGTTACCATCCTGGTGCTCAGGTTGTTAATATGCGAGGTAACATTCAAACGAGGATTTCGAAAATGGAAGCTGGCATCTGTGATGTGCTCATGTTGGCATATGCTGGAGTCCACAGGATGGGTTTGGATGATAAAATAATTAAGGTGATGCCCGAAAATCAATTTGTTCCCGCCGTTGGTCAAGGTAGCATTGCAGTTGAGGCTTCTAAGAACCTCGATGCTCAGAAAAAACGGGTCATTAGATCGCTCCTCAATCATGAAGATACAGCATGTTGTATTTCTGCTGAACGGGCATTCCTCAAAAAGCTTGAAGGTGGTTGTAGCATTCCAGTTTTTGCGAATGCCACTTTAAATGAAGGGCAAATTGAAATGGTTGCAGGTATAGTATCATTAGATGGTTCTCAAATTTTGATGGAATTCTGCCGAATGAAAAGGGAAGACCATGAAAGATTAGGGTTGGAATTAGCCGAAAAAGTTCTTAGTCAAGGTGGTGATAAAATCTTAATGAAGATCAGGGAAAAGCTCTCGGGTCGTTGAGATCAACCCTCTTAATCATGAATCAATTTAATTTTGAAAAAAACACTACTTGTTTGGTTCTTTAATAAAAAGTAAACTTGTAAATTAAGTCCGATTATTAAATCAATCGAACTACGATCCAGATTTCCAACTAAGACCCAACTATGAAAAAATTCAAACTGGTAGTTCGAATTGTTTTTGTCCTATACATTTCTTTATCTGTATTGATTGGTTACAACGATGAAATCTTAATTAAAGAGGGTTTCAGCATCTTTTGGGATAGAGGGATTTTCAATTTTTATGAAAATATGAAGTACTGGGGCCTTTTTGGTATCATACTAATTGTACTAGAGTTCTCCATGGAAAATCTGTTGATTTATCGTTTGAAAAAAGAAAACAATGTGAAAGAAGCCGAAATCATCAAGCTGAAAGCACAGATGTTCGACTTACAAGGCGCTATAAAACAAGAACCAGCTCAAGCCATTGAACCAGCAGTTGAAGAAGAGATAAATCCATCCGAAGATAAGAAGGTTGAATAGTTGCGTCATATACTTACCGTAAAGTCTCTATCAAAAGCATATTTATCAACAATCCCATTAATTTCTGAAGTTCTTTGTGAATTCCAGTTGATCGGCACTAGTTTGATTTTTAGAATGATAACGCGTCATTAGTAAAATATTAATTACCGATGCTAGCTAAAACTTTCGGAAGTGCGGTTTATGGCGTTGATGCCACCACAATAACAATTGAAGTCAATGTAGGACAAGGTCGTTATTTCTATATGGTCGGTCTACCTGACAGTGCGGTGAAAGAAAGTGAGCATCGTGTTGAATCAGCCATAAAGCAATTGGGTTACCGCATGCCAAGGGAAAAAGTCATCGTCAACCTTGCCCCTGCCGACATAAGAAAAGAAGGATCTGCTTATGATTTGCCAATAGCCCTGGGCATTCTCCAGGCTTCTTCACAAGTGGAGATTAATTCTCTGGGAGATTATATCATCATGGGTGAATTAGCATTGGATGGGATGCTAAGGCCTATAAAGGGCGCATTACCAATTGCAATTCAGGCAAGGAAAGATGGCTTCAAGGGATTCATTCTTCCTAAGCAAAATGCATCCGAAGCCGCCATTGTTGATAAGCTGGAAGCAATTGGTGTCAAAAGCCTTCAGGAGGCTGTTGATTTTCTAAAAGGAGAGTTGGTGATTGAACCGTTGAAAACCGATACAAGGGATATATTTTATAATTCTCAAAATAATTATTCTGACGATTTTGCAAATGTTCAGGGGCAGGAGAACATCAAAAGGGCATTGGAAATCGCTGCCGCCGGTGGTCACAATGTAATAATGATCGGTCCACCTGGAGCCGGAAAGACCATGTTGGCTAAACGGTTGCCATCAATACTTCCTCCACTTTCCCTTCAGGAGGCATTGGAAACGACTAAAATCCACTCGGTTGCCGGGAAACTTGGAGCTAATTCTTCACTTACTTCAACACGGCCATTCAGGGCTCCTCATCACACAATAAGCGATGCAGCACTTGTGGGTGGTGGCACCATTCCACAACCCGGTGAGATAAGCCTGGCAAATAATGGTGTTCTCTTTCTCGATGAATTGCCCGAATTTCAAAGGTCAGTATTAGAAGTAATGCGCCAGCCTTTGGAGGAGCGAAAAGTGACAATATCAAGGGCTAAAATGTCCATCGAATTCCCGGCCAATTTTATGTTGATTGCCAGCATGAACCCATGCCCCTGTGGGTTTTACAATCACCCTGATAAGGATTGTGTCTGTGGTCCGGGAGTGGTACAACGCTATCTCAACAAGGTGAGTGGTCCTCTGCTGGACCGAATTGATTTACATGTGGAAGTAACACCTGTTTCATTTGACGAAATGACTGCCAACCGTAAAAGTGAAAATAGTGAAACTATTCGGAAGCGTGTTATTGTCGCAAGAGGAATTCAGTCCGAACGATTTAAATCGAATAATAACATTTACAATAACGCCATGATGCCGCCCCAAATGGTCATGGAAATCTGTAGTATTAGCGAAGCAGGTAAGACTCTTTTAAAACGGGCGATGGAAAAACTGGGTCTTTCAGGAAGGGCCTATGACAGGATTTTAAAAGTTTCCCGAACAATCGCTGACCTGGCCGGTTCGGATGACATCGCTATTGAACACCTGGCAGAAGCCATCCAGTACCGAAGTCTTGACCGCGAAGGGTGGGCAACTTGATTATTTTTTCATCAATTCAGGCAGATAACTAACAATCTCCGGAAAGGCCATAACCAGCCCGAGAAAGATCAATTGGATTATTACGAAAGGGAGGATGCCTCTGTAAATTTGGGTCGTCTTTATTTCCGGAGGCGCAACACCTTTTAAATAGAAAAGAGAAAATCCAAAGGGCGGTGTTAGAAAGGAAGTTTGCAGATTAAGCGCAAGTAAAATTCCGATCCAAATCAAATCTATACCCAGCGCTGAAAAAATGGGAGCTACAACTGGAACAAAAATGAAGATGATCTCAATAAAATCAATAAAAAAACCTGCAACGAATACCGCCAGCATCACCACAATTAGGAAAACTGAAGGTGATAGATCCGCGGCTTGAATCAACCCGATAAGGTATCGATCACCGCCTAGCCCCCTGAAAACTAAAGAAAAAGCTGTGGCACCGATTAGGATTATGAATACCATACATGTGAGGTAAGTTGTTTCAGACATCACCTCTCGATGGACAGATTTATTAAACTTCCCCTGTAGAATAGTGAGTAAGGTTGCTCCCAGGGCACCTACGCCAGCAGCTTCCGTTGGGGAAGCTATGCCAGCGAAGATTGATCCCAATACTGCAAGGATGAGGAGAAATGGTAACAGGAAAGCTTTGACTATCCTTCCAATCATTCCCTTCTTTCGAAATTCATCTATTAAATGCTGGGGCATTGATGGGGCCTTATCAGGAAATATTATCGAGTAAACAATGATGTATAAAAGATATAGGATAACCAGTGCGAACCCGGGGATTATTGCTGCGGTAAACAAATCTCCAACAGAAACATTGAGAACACTTCCAAGTAACACCAAAATTACTGATGGTGGTATGATCTGTCCCAAAGTCCCGGAGGAAGCAATTGTCCCAGTTGCAATCTCCGGGCTATACCCTCTTTTCAACATAGTGGGCAGACTGATCATTCCCATGGTTATAACAGTAGCTCCCACTATTCCCGTTGAGGCAGCTAACATGGCCCCAACTATGACTACTGAAATTGCAAGTCCACCCCGAATGCGTCCAAAAAGCAAGGCCATCGTTTCCAGTAAACTTTCCGCCAGTCCCGACTTTTCCAGCATTATGCCCATGTAAACGAAAAGAGGAACTGCCAGCAACACAAAATTGCCCATTGTTCCATATATCCGAAGGGATAACAGATAAAAAAAGTCTACATCAAATACGATAACACCTATAAGAATGGAAAGTCCACCGAGTGTAAATGCTACGGGATATCCAAAAAGGATCAATATAAAAATGAGCGCAAAAAGAATCAGGGGGAGTGCATCAAACATCGGTGATGTGTTTTCCCTGGATGACAAAAATTGACCGAATGCAGAATGAAACTGCTTGTAAGAGTAACAAACTAAAACCAATTGGAATTGCTGATTTTACGAGGAACCTAAAAGGTAGTCCGCCCGGATCGGGAGAACCTTCTATGATATTATAGCTCTCTGCTACAAATGGCACTGAAGAGACAATTACTACAATGCAAAGCGGGATAAGGAATATAATTGTCCCTATGAGGTTAACCCAGGCTTTTCCTTTTTCTGAGAATCGGGTGTAAAAAACATCTACTCTTACATGCCTGTCGGCTTTAAGTGTGTATGCTGCGCCTAAAAGAAAAATCAAGGCGAATACATGGAGTTCCAGTTCAAACAAACTCGCAGAACTGAAATTGAACAGGTATCGCAGGATTACATCTGTGCAAATCAACCATACGAGCCCGGTGGTCAGCCAGGACACTGCCTTTCCAAAGAATGCAACAAGTTGTTCGATCCGATTGACTAATGTTTGCATGATCTTATTATTAGTCCTAAATATAGTCAGTTCCGATAGTTCCAGTGATGAACGACTAAAGTTCTACTTTTGCAATGTGAAGGATATCCGTAAAATTTCATCTGAAGAACTGACTGATTCGATGTTAGCATTCGGGGAGAAAGCATTTCGAGCCCGTCAGATTGAAGAATGGCTCTGGAAAAAATCCGGGACTAGTTTTGATGAAATGACCAACCTGTCACTGGAGGTGCGCGATCATTTGAAAAGCAATTTTGCTATCAATGCCATTACGGTTGAAAAAACACAGATTAGCGCTGATCAGACCATAAAATCTGCCTTTAAGCTTCACGATGATCATTTGATTGAGGGTGTACTAATTCCTGCCGACGACCGCATGACAGCTTGTGTTTCATCTCAGGTCGGCTGCTCACTAACTTGTAAATTTTGCGCCACCGGTTACATGGACAGAAAACGTAACCTTGATGCTGCTGAAATTTATGACCAGGTGGTGGCCATAAGAAACCAGGCCGAAGAGCATTATAATAAGCCTTTGACCAATATTGTATTCATGGGAATGGGTGAACCACTTTTGAACTATGCCAATGTATTACAGTCGATAGAACATATTACTTCACCCAAAGAACTCGGTATGTCTCCCCGGAGAATTACTGTTTCTACAGCGGGCATAGCTAAAATGATCAAGCAATTAGCAGATGATGAAGTGAAATTTCGGTTGGCATTATCCCTTCATGCCGCCAACGATATCAAGCGCAACCAGATCATGCCTATTAATGAGACCAATTCATTGAAAAATCTTAAAGAGGCACTTCAGTATTTCTATAAAAAAACCAAAAGTCGTCTGACGTTTGAATACATTGTCTTTAACAATTTCAATGATTCATTGGAAGATGCAGAGGAGCTTTTCAGGTTTACCAAACAGGTGCCTTCAAAGGTCAACATTATCGAATACAATCCAATTTCAGAAGCCGATTTTACCAATACTGATGAGGACAGGTTGCAAAAGTTTAGCACATTCCTTGAAGACCGGGGAGTAAATGTTCATGTAAGGCACAGCCGTGGAAAGGACATCGATGCAGCCTGTGGGCAATTGGCTAATAAATAGTCCTATAAAGTAAGGTCGTGTGCATCTGCATATGATCGAGCCAGGTTAAAGAGGAATTCAAAATTATTAATTTAAACTTTGATCGGTTGGAAACTCTTTTTCTATTTTTAATTCGGCACGGCGATTTTTATAATGGTCTTCTTCATGGCAGTTAATACCATCGGTACATCTGTTAATAATCAGAGACTCACCAAAGCCACGGGCAATTATTCGATTACTTGATATATTGTTTTCTAAAAAATATTTAAGAACATTATTCGCTCTTCTTTCGGAGAGTTCAAGGTTGTATTCTTCCGTCCCTCGAGAGTCTGCGTGTGCGCTTATCACAAGGACAACGGAAGAGTTTCTTTTTAGAAATTTCAATATTTTGTTAACCTCTTCTTCATAATCGGATTTCAAGACATCTTCATTATAATCAAATAAGACCAGTCCTTTTTCCAGGAATTGTTCTTCCATTACAAAATCATTCCTGATTGTGCCTTTCTTTATGTTCAATGTATTTATTGGATGTGAAAGTGGGACATATAGCTCCTTATCAAAGGTAAGCAAGTATTCGTTTCCATATTCGATTAAGAATTCATACTCTCCCAATTCATTAGTAATTGTATTTTCTGAAGTAGAAGCAGTCAAATTCTCTAAAGTCACCTTTACATCAGAAAGCATTTGCTGGGTTTCATTGCTATAGATAGTACCACCGGCAAACAAATCATGAGCCCACATGAAGACTTTAACACTGTCAATGTCAAAAGTGTTCCTGTTATCATAACTTTTGTCATTGTGCGATGGGGTATAATCTTTTTTAGAGATTTCTAGTGTATAATCGGTATCAAGAGGTAAATCTAAATGAAACCTCCCGAGTGAATCACTTATAGTTTCCTTCATCGTCCGTCCATCCATGTCAAGCAGGGAGACATTAACACCTTCAATTGGATAATTCTCTTCAACTTCTATGACTTGTCCGGCAACTATGGAATGTCTGATGAAGAAGTTATAAATGTTGTCATGTGATTTACTGTTTCGATTCGAAGCAAACAATCCCTGACGACCATTATCGTTCATAATAAAGGAGAAATCATCGGCCGCTGAATTTGCAGGGAAGCCCAGGTTTACTACTTGAGTAAAGCTGTCATTTGTGTTTATTGAGAAATAAATGTCCAGCCCGCCAAATCCGCCATGACCATCAGATGAAAAATAGATTTTGTCGCCTGACGCAAAAGGAAACATTTCGTCATCTTCAGTATTGATCGAACTTCCTAAATTAGTAGGTGTCGTCCATACATTTTCTTCCAATCTACTCACATATAGGTCAGTCCCTCCAAAGCCCCCGGGCATGTCAGATGTGAAGTACAGGGTTTTACCATCTTTAGATAAAAATGGGTGCGCCGTCGAATATTCGTCATCATTGTATTTAAAGGATGTCAAATTCTCAAGATTTCGATCTTCGTCTAGTTCTGCAAAAAATAATTTCAACTTCATTTGACCGTCTGAACTTCTACCAGAATGTCCTTTGAAGTAATTGTTTCGCGTAAAGACAAGGCTATTATTAGGACCAAAGGAGAGAGGTCCTTGAGTTTACATTAATATCTATTGAGATCAGATTACTATTATCGAGGCCATCATTTACTTCGAATGTCACCGTTCTGGTCATGGTAACCGGGCCTTCACTTGTGTTTTGATAAGTAATGGTACGGAGCGCAAGGGTATAATCATTCAACGTGGCAGTACCCGATAAAATCATTTCACCGGTTAAAGAATTAAAACTGCCGGTGATTCCGGGTTGGTCAATAAAACTGAGAACATCTTCACCTTGATTGTAATTTTGACTAATATTTATTGTAGCGCCATCCAGGTTTGTATCATCAACATCAGAAACATCAATACTCCCATCGATTACAACATTCCCGGAGTTTTCATCATAATTTAAAGTACCCCCGGCACCTGATAATACAGGGGCTGTATTGATAATAACGACCGCAAAGCTCACGTCCGATTCCGAAACACCCGATGTACATCCCCCAATAATTTGTGCCCTTGCCGTAAGCGAGTCTAATTGCTGAAGGGAAACATCAAGTTGTGAGCTCCAATTTCCACCAGCGGTTGATTGAATTGTATCCTGGTCAATTAAGTTTTTCAGTGAATTATATACATCTATGAAGATGTTTGCATTCGGTTCAGAAGTACCTGTAACTAACGATTCGCCAACCTTCACAGGTGCATTAATCGTCGGTTTCGGGGTAGATCCGGATGAAAAACCGGCACAAGTAGCACATAAATCCTCAAGAATTGTAGGGCATTGATTATCAGACAGATCCTGGAAAGCACACACATTGCAACCACCATAAAGGGTGTCATCCACACCTCCGACATCTGAAATTGAACCTCCCAATGCACAAGTTGCTGAAATGTTCGTCACTGAAAAAAAACGCATTTCAGTTTGAAGACTGACCCCAAATTCAGTGATCAAATCAGAAAAAGGAACATAGAAATCAAGAAAATAGTCGGGATCATCACAGGTATCAGTTCCTGCGATTGATCTCTGGTAATGCGTATTTTTATCGTATGTCAAGATCACTCCTGGACAACTATTAATCCCATCAAGGTTATAAACCATTACGCCCTTATTTTCTATCAACGTAATATCAATCTCAAATCCAGGATTGTCAGGCGTGGAATTAGGGTCATCATCACCCAATCGTCCATCAGTGTCTATCAAAACGGTGTAGCCCTCGACACTGGGTTTGTCCCCTGTCAGGCGGAAACGAAAAATAAGATTACCGAAATCATCCAGAACACCGTAAGAAGTGAACCCATTGATATCCGCCGCCAAGTCAGTTGTTCCGCAAGCGGGTCCATTTTGAATGTCATTAAGTGTTTCTCCATCTCCAAAGATGGGCAAACCGAACATTTTCAATTCAAATTCATCAACATAGTAACCGTCGTTGGAAAAGCCTGCAGCAGTTTCGGAAACCCATCCATCAAGATTTGGATCTAAAACCGCATCGCCTGGCTTGATAACTTCTCCCCTGCCCTGGGCAATAGCTGTCTGGATCGAAATGGCCAATGGTAAAATCCAAAGCCATTTCAAGTAAACTTGAAGGTTTGACGTTAAAAAAGGAATTATTGCGTTAGCTAGTTAAAGTTGAACATGTCAATATACAGTAGATTCAAACAATTCTTTGATCTTCTGAAGTTCATAAAAGCCGACTGGAAAATAAAAATACATAATTTATTGAACACTAAATGATTGTTTTAGGGATATTCGAGAAGTTAAATCGAATGCAAAAAGAACATTGTGTTAAGAGTTAGTAGCAATTAGGGTAATCGCAATTCGTTATTCACAACGTTATAGACAACTTTTTCTACGAACACATAGTTCTATTATCATCACATTGAATTGGTAATGAAAAGAGGCTGGATTTATTTATTAGGCATTATAATATTCGTCTATGGCTGTGGGGGGTCAGAGATAAAATTTTCTGCTCCACAACCAAATGGGGCTAAGTCATTAACAGCATTTCCATCGGATTTCCAATCCAATTTTAATTTTGTATCTGACAGCACGATAATCGGCTATTTTGATAAGGAGTACTCGATTGCCCCTGATTCAGGAATAACCATTGACGCTAAAAATACCATTGAGATTACTGACAAGGCGGTTTTCAATCATTTGGAAGGCGCTCTGACCCTTGACTTTAAGATTTTGGAAGATTCCGCCACGCGGGCTCAATTTCCACGAGAGTCGATTATGGACACCTTAATCAATCAATACTACCAAAGGCCAAATTATCAGTTCACTTTGGCATCCAATGAAGATTCTGTACTTGTTTTCAATGTAAACCTGGTAGATACCATGTTCTACGCTTCAAATCGGAATGTCATAAAAAAGTACAAGAAAGGAGTATATCTGAATGTTGAAAATGAGGCAGGGTGGAGTCTTTATCAGATGCTTATGAATGACGACCTATTATCCTTCACTTCGATTTCTAATGACGATGAAACCATACTTAGAAGAATATTAAAGAACAATGAGGAGGATTATGAAAACGAAGTCGTTTCCCCATCCAAAAATTCTTTTAATGAATTTTTGTACATGGGAGGATTTGAGAATAGAATTGGATTGAGAAAGGGCCAAAACTGAGAGAATAAACGCATCAGATTTACCATAACATATTAGGCGGCTATAGTCAACTACCCCTGACTATAGCCAATTGGTAGAAATAATAATTATGAAATACATAGCACGCATTTTTATGGTCTTCCTCGTAGTTTACCTCCAAGGAAACTGGGTTTTTGGTCAGGTATATGCAAGAAACGGCATCGTTGCTACAAGTAGTAAAATAGCCTCTGAAGTAGGGATAGATATTTTAAAAAAAGGAGGGAATGCGATTGATGCTTCAGTCGCAACTGCATTTGTACTGGCAGTCACCCATCCGACAGCCGGAAATATTGGAGGAGGTGGATTTTTGATATTTATGGATTCGTCAGGAACAGCTACCACAATTGACTTTAGGGAAAAAGCACCTCTATAAGCATCACCTAATATGTTTCTTGATGATGAAGGTAATCTAACAAAAGGAAAGAACCTGTATGGAGAGGAATCGAGTGTTAATCACATTGGTACTAAATCGGTGGGAGTTCCAGGGACAGTGGCTGGTCTGTATCTAGCACATCAAAAATATGGGAGTCTACCATAGGCAGATTTGGTTCAACCTGCCATTGATATAGCAAAAAATGGATTTCCACTCACCTATGACCTTTCTAGAGCGGCCAATTATTTTAAAAACAATTCCCCTATTCCATTTTTACAGGATTATTTTAAAAAGGACAATGGCGAACTCATGCAATTCGGAGAGCTATGGAAGCAGATTGAGCTAGCTAATACATTAACAGAAATCCGAGATTATGGCCATGACGGATTCTACAAGGGATTTGTCGCAAAAGAAATTGTCCGTTTTATGAAGGAGAATGGAGGCATTATTACCATGGAAGACCTTCAGCGCTATACAGCTATAGAAAGAAAACCGGTTAAAGGAACTTTCAAAGACTATGATATCTACTCGATGCCTCCTCCCAGTTCAGGTGGCGTGGCACTTATTGAAGTGATGAACCTTATGGAGTTGGCCAACTTGGATTCCATCGAATTCAATTCTGCTGCATACGTACATTTGGTGGCTGAAGCCATGCGAAGAGCTTTTGCTGATAGAGCAGAACATTTAGGTGATATTGATTTTAATTTAGATACGCCATTAGATAAGCTGACGTCCAAAGCTTTTGCGAAAACTCGTTTTAACAACATTGATTTGACAAAAGCCTCCGTCAGTGACTCTTCCAAATTTGGGCAACTTTATGATGGGACTAACACTACTCACCTTTCTGTGGCTGATGCATTTGGTAACGCTGTTTCTTTAACTTACACATTGGAACATGGCTATGGTTCAGGAATTGGATCCAAAAAGCTGGGCTTCATCTTTAATAATGAAATGGGTGATTTTAATCCACAGCCTGGGTATACGACTAGGTCAGGTCAAGTTGGTACGGACCCTAACCTCATTCAACCTGAAAAGAGGATGCTTTCAAGCATGACGCCCACCATTGTGGCGAAAAACGGAAAACCTTATCTTGTTATTGGAAGTCCTGGAGGGAGAACTATAATCAATACCGTATTTCAAACCGTACTTAATGTGTTAGCCTACGACATGCCGGTAGACAAGGCGATTGAAGCCATGAAAATTCATCACCAATGGTTGCCAGATGTGATCGAATATGAGAGAATGCTACTATCTCCAGATACTCGAAAGGTTCTTGAAGAGATGAATCATACGTTAGTCCCGGTTTATTCATTGGGTGAATTGATGGGAATTCAAATAGATCCAAAAAGGAAAATCATGATTGGAGCTTCCGACTCTTCAAGTCCAGATGGAGCTGCAATAGGCTATTAAAATTTCTAACAAAACCTAATCTGCATTAAAACGCAGTTTAGCCAAACCGTTAGTACCCACTACCGTAACCAATTGAAATTCGCTCTCCTAATCCTGATTTTCCTTCTAAGTTGTGGCGTTCCGCAGCAGGATTATGACGTACTGAAATCAGAAAATGACCGACTTAGAAATGACTCCACCGAAATCCAGAGGCAACTCACTGAACTATCCTATTTACAAAACCACTCAGAAGTCAGCCTTGCCAACACGGAAATCACAGCGCTTAAGTCAAAATATAACGGGCAGAGCTATACCATCAAGATAAAGCTTCCCAGGGGGTATGAAGAAGGTACAGATAGTTACCCCGTGTTGTATGTTACTGATGCCGAAACAAATTTTGGAGGAACAAGCTACATTGTCCAAAGGTTGATAAAGAATAAATTAATTCCGCCAATATTGGTCGTAGGCATAGCCTATGATACCGATTATGATTCTTTTTACAGGCTAAGAAGCAGGGATCTTACTCCAATTGATAGCAATGAAATGCGTGACCCAACCGGTGGGGCAGAAAAATTCAGCCAATTCCTGTCGAATGAATTATTCCCACTTATTGCTGAGAACTATCGGGTTCAGGATAATGAAAGAGCAATTTACGGCCATTCCTATGGCGGCCTCTTTGGAAATTATGTGCTCCTCAAAAAATCAGAAGTATTCAACAAATATTTATTACTAAGCCCGTCTCTCTGGTTCAATGATAATATGATGATTGCTGAGTTAGACAAAGCGTCATTGAGCTTTGATCCAACAAGGCTTTATATGGCATCCGGTGAACTTGAATCCCGAATCGATGACCTGCAAACACAGTTCATTGAGAACCTTAGCAAGAAGGAACCGAAAAATCTGGTTTTTAAAGGTGAAGTAATGGAAAATGAAACCCATAGAACCTAATTCGGAACAGGATTTACAAATGGCCTTAGGTTCATTTACTCAAATTAAAGCCAAAAACCTGGTCGGAGGTGAACTAATATTTGGAGAAAAATAATGTATGAATTTTGATGCTGACAGAATTGAATTTCTATAGCGCACGCATAAAAACTTCGAAATCAGGAGCAACTAAAAGCTTTGTATTATTTAAGTATACTAAAGGAAAATTGATTCTACCTTGATAGTTGGCATTTTTAACTACTTCTAACATTTCAAGAACCTTATCCTCATTCACATCTACGTCATTGAATGAGTACTTCAAACCAACGGAATCCAATTTGGCTTTGAAATCAATACAATGATCACATGTATTGCTTCCATAAATTACTATTAAAGGCGGCTCAACGGGGGCTTGGTGAATAGTTTCTGATTTTTCAGGAGAACTAGAGCAAAACGGGAACAAAATCAAAAAAAGTCCGAGAACACTTAACTTAATGAAGGAAATATGCATGAGGTAGTTTTATAAGAGTTTAAAAACGCGCTTTTTAATCTGTGTAAATTTAACAACGACTATTGATCCAAGTACCAAAAGTATGTCGATCAAGTCTACTGAGCACACAATATTTTTTCATACTCCTCTTCACGATATGCCTGGGACTTGACAGTATCACCGTTGGCATCTGCATAAACGACAATATAGAAATCAGCCTCAGGGATGTGTTTTTCAGCAAAATACAGTGGATTATCGGGAGAACCGAGATTAATTATATCATTATAAGTTGGTGCCATTATTTCACCCCTCACATTGCTGAAAACGCCAAAACCTGTGGATGTATAGAAATAGGCTAGTTTTTCCGTAACATCGCTTTTTAGGTACTCATATTCACGAATGCCTTCAACTATTATTTCTTCATCAGGAATTGAATACAAGTTCCACAATCCGTTTTGCTTCACCAGGCTTATGGAATCATTCCAAAACTCCACTTGCGAGAAGATAAATTCCGACAGTTCTTCGCCCTCACGATTTAGAAAACCATAACCATCTTCTTTCAGAGCTACCAGGTAATTCGATGCATATTTTTCGATGCGTTTCAAATAGTTTGGTTTAATAAGAATTTTCTTGGAAAGATCATATGCTCCGAATTTACCCTTCGAAAGGATGTTGGCAAGGCTATCTCTCACCTGGCCGATGCCTTCATATGCCGCTTTTACTATGATGAGGCCCTTATCATTAAGGATGCCTTTTTTGCGCTTGTCTTCAAAAGAAAAATACCCTTCGGTAAGGTAGTCAATGGCATCATAACCGGCACGGAACATCAATTCACCTTTTTCAGAATATATACTACTGATCACTTTACCATTTACGAGCACATATTGCGAACTGTCGTTGGGCTGTTGCACACCCAATATCCTGACCTCATCTTCAGGTTTGATGTAGCGAATTGTGCGAGGATAAAATGCCAGTCGTACAGTGTCACCCTTTTGATAAAAAGTGACATAATCATTAAGTATCCGTATTGAATCAAGATTGAATTTGGGTGTAAAACCATACCCCTCACCCAATAAAGTCCATGTTGAATCCCTTTGGAGGCCCATCCAGCTCCGAGAAAATACAATGTCTTTGAATGTCTCGTTGAGGTATGAACCATTTTTCGCCTGGAAGTATGAAACACCTTTGTCAGATTTAACAATCCAGTCATTTTTCAGAGGAAGAATGGTTTGCTCTGATTCACTGATGATTTTCTGCAAATTTTTGTTCAAGAGGCTCTCGCGTTTTCCCGAATAACAAAGGAGGTAATCGTTCTTAACGAGCTCAACTTCGTCATAGCGAAAATCAAGTTCAAGCTTATTGCCATCAGTCAGCGGAATAAGCTTCTCAAAATTGGTAATTGCCAAAAGACCGTCTTTTTCAAAAATCCAATAATCATTGACAAGGTAGATATCACTAAACTCATGGTCGGTTAGTTGTTCTCCAAAAACTGAATACAATGCCCAACGTCCATTCTTTTTTGCTTTTATAGCATTGGATTTTAGAAGGTCAACATCTTCAAATACGGCGTCAAGAATGTCAAAACCACCTTTATGCCAAACACCGTAGCGCCCATTTTTTCGCATCTTTACAAAACCACCCCGCAAATCAATGGCTTCATCAAAACCACCATTAAAAACAGGTTTACCTAAATAATTAATTAGCCTTAACGCACCGTTTTCTCTTACCTCCAATACGTCTGATTGGATATTTCCGCAAAAATATTCTTCCTTGATGTAGTCGTATTTTGCCTCTAAAACTGTTTCACCGGAGGCATTCATAAATCCATATTTGTTCAATTCATAAAAAGGAAGCAGATAGGTCTTGTTCAGATTGATTACTGCCAATAATGAATCTCTTGTATTGTCATCAAATGCGTATTGATCAAAGTATTTCAACCCATAAAAATCTCTATCGAGATGAAAGAAGCGTTTCATTACGAGCCTTATCCAATCTGAATCGGAATGATTGGTCAGGAATTCCGAAAGGGCTTCATGCCTGTTTAATCCTGCAGTTATTTTGAGGACATTGAGTTCAGTTTCCCTTTTATGGGGTGAATTGGGATGGTCAGCAAGAAAATATTGAAGGCTGAGTAACTTACCATCCTCAGTATAGTCAGAGAAAAGCAATTGTTCATAAGCTTTCTGAGCTTCAGGAATTTGATCTGCATCGGGGAACGATTCAATAAAATCTTTGTATGCTTCCCACATGTTAACCTTTCGAGCCTCTTCAAAAGCAAGCGCATTCCGATTTTTTATGGCAAGAGGAATCTGATCGGATAAAGGAAAATGATCCATAAACAAATTGAAACTCATAACGGTATTCAGAGAGAGCGACCTGTTAAAGGCTTGATTCTCGACCTCTTTCCTCTGGGCTATCAGGTATGATTCATAGATTTTATTTTTAATAAGCGCACTTATTGTTTTTGCATCAGCGTATTGAAAATCGTCGATGGCTTTTAGGGCAAAGTAATAAGCCGAATCGATGTTGTATCGTGAAAATGCACTGTCCGAGTACATAGTTGAATAGATATATTTTGCTCCCGGATTAATAGGATTTTTTACAAGGGATTTGATCAGATGTTCTTCTGCTTTTTCGAAGTCACGCTCAAGTAATGCTTTTAGTGCCAGACCATTCTGATCGGCAATTGTTGTACCAGTCAGAACAGTGAAGTATAAAACAAGCAGGATTGATCTCATTGAACTTTTATGAAGAATTCTTGGGAGGGCAAATTTGCAAAAATTAGGCCACTATAGAAGATGATTAATAATTGATTATTTGAGACGTGGCAATCGTATCTGGAAACTGATTTGTTTTAAAATTATGACAAAACAGTAATGACGAGTTGCCTTGACCCACCCCGATCCCGATGTTCACAGAGATAGATTCCCTGCCAGGTGCCAATGTTAAGTTCGCCTTCAGTTATTGGTATGGAAACAGAAGAGCCTAGTAAAGAACTTTTTAGGTGGGCAGGCATATCATCGGAACCTTCATAAGCATGTTTGTAATAGGGAGCATTTTCAGGTACTGCCTTATTGAAATGCGATTCGAAATCCATTCTTACGGTTGGATCAGCGTTTTCATTGATGGTGAGACTTGCTGACGTGTGCTTTATGAAGACTTGAAGGATACCGATTTGAATTCCCCGGATTTCGGGGATCTCCTGAAGGACTAGGTCTGTTATCAAATGAAACCCCCTGGGATAGGGTTTTAGTGTAATTTCTTCTTGAAAATTCGCCATTGCATTTAGTTAAGCCAAATTCAACCCTGAGGACAAGTTTCTACCAAAAAAGGGAGAATAAAAATAGTATTAATAGAACTGAAGACCTGGGAAAAAGTCTGAAAGAAATTCTCAACCGATTCAACCTCTCCTCTTTTTAATTGTATCTTAGGAAACGGCTGATTCAAAAAGACAATTGAAACCTGAAGATAAGATACTCATTTCACAGATCAACTATAGAAACAGACAGGCGTTTGAGGTGTTTTTTAAGGACGATGAATACCACATTTACCAATTCAGAAAGCACAAACGATATTTACTCGGTTTCTTGTATAAACTGCCACAAGAATTTCAAATTAATTTTTAGGTATTATGAAAGCTCTATTTCCCTTTTCTATCCGTTGTATTGCAATACTATTACTTCTTGTAGCATGCAATCAGAACAACCAGGTTGATCTCTCTAAGATTGATCCGGGGCGATACGACAGTACTTGGTATAACCATACCCCTTTAAGGTTTATACAAACAAATCTTAATGAAATGGATGCCGCTATGGATGTTGACATTTATGTTCAATCATTAGTTGATGCCTCTGCCAGTATGGTAGTATTCAATGTTGGGGGAATAAAAGCTTTCTATCCAACAAAACTCCCCTTTCATCACATGAATCCTTATTTGGAAGAAGATATAGATTTGGTAGGTGAAGTGATAAAGAAATGTCATGAAAATGGAATAAAATTTATTGCTCGCTTCGATGTGAGCAAGGTAAATGAGTCTATTGCCGTCCAAAAACCAGAATGGCTCTATTTTGGAACAGACGGGAACGTTGTTAATTACAATGGGGAGGTTCATACATGCATAAATGGCGGATACCAGCAGGAATATGTTTTTGAAATATTGAAAGAGGCAATTACAGCTTATCCTTTCGACGCAATTTTTTTCAATATGGGTGGTTATCAAACTAGTGATTATAGCCAGGTGTTCCATGGCATTTGTCAATGTGAAAATTGTAAGAATCGATTTCGCGATTCAACAGGATTTGAACTTCCTCTAAACATAGATGATAACGACCCTGTATATAGGAAATATAATGAATTCCGGAACACAACAACAACAGAACTTAACCAGCGCATAATAAACTTCATCAAAACTCTTGATCCTAACCTTGTATTCCAAAATCGAGAAGGTGAATTACTCCGTAGCGAATCGGGCACAGGATTTACATCGGGAAGAGACTGGAACTACCATGCAACAGAAAATGTTAAACGTACTCTCAATTCGTTTAAGGATCAAACCCCCAACGATACTTACAATTATTTAATAGGTATGGATTATCGCCATACCGCCACTTCCCCAAACATTGGGAAGATATTCCTGGCTGAGCAAATGCTCAACGGTGCCGGTCCAGGTATCTATTTTATGGGTAGAATGGAAAATCAGTATGACCGTGTATTTCTTCCCACACTCAAAGAAATGTTCGGATTTCACAAAAAGAATGAAAAGCTGTTTACAAATGTTCAGTCTTTAAGTAAGATCGGTCTTATAATGGGTTCGAAGGAGGAATACCGAGGTATCATGAAACTACTTATTGAAGAGCATATTATGTTCGATCTTATTCAAACATCAGTTGTAGGAAGTGAGAAGATTCCACGCAAACTCGAAGACTACGATGCTCTTATTCTTAGTAATGTTGCAAATATGAGCGATAGTTTTATTTCTATTATCGATGATTATGTGAAGAATGGGGGAAAACTACTAACAACCGGTTTCCCTGGAATAGATGCCGAAAGCGGTTCACCATTGAATAAAATCAGGCTAAAATCTCTTGGAGTAATGCCTGATTACGAGATGTTTCCACAAACGCGATCAACCTATTTGAAAGTATCAGAAAATGATAAATCTGCCCTTGGACAGGAGGAATTCAAGGACTTTGATCTAATTATGATGAATTCAGGGTTTTTGAAATGCAAACCCGGTGGAAATGCTGAAAGTTATCTGAAATTAGTTCCAAACACAATGCATGGCCCACCTGAAAAATGCTATTTTACAGATGATGAAATTACCGCATTTCCAGGGATAGTAACTAATCAATTTGGTAATGGGAAAGCTGTTTTTATTCCTTGGCAGATAGGTTCACAGTACGGTTGGAAAGGAAATAATGGTCAAAGGACACTATTCTTGGCAGCCATGGAGAAGCTTTTAAGGGTTGAAAGCACTTTCGAAACCGATGCTTCTCCACTCATTGAAATGACGCGTTTGGGTAATCGAAATGGGGCATTCGAATGGATAGGAATGATTAATCATTCAGGTCAGATTGGAGATGCATTCCGAGAACCAATCCCAATTTACAATTCCACTCTTCGATTTAACCCATTGAGGCCAATAAAAAGCATCAATCTTGTGCGGTCGGAGAAAGGGCTGGAATTCAAACAAACCGAAGGTTGGGTTGAATGTGTTATCCCTCAGATTAATGATTTTGAGATGGTACTATGTCTGTACAAATAAAGGCAAGATTTAAATCAAAAATTTGGAATGCAACACTGTCGCCGGAGTTATGAAAAGCTTGCGGCTAAGTATTTACCCCCGGTCATATCGTTTTAGGAAAGGCTAAAAAAATGAAGTTGGAAGTTTGCATTGTGGGCTTGGGAAGGGCTGGGAGGTTTCATCTTAACTCCGTCAAGCAGCTGGATAAATTCAGGTTAAAATATGTGGTGGAACCCAACTTATCAATGGCTAAAGAAGTACTTGGTGATATTGATTCTACGGTTACAGATGACATTGACAAAGCACTATCGGATCCTTCACTTGATGCGGTAATCGTTTCATCTCCAACTCAATTCCACTATGAACATGTCCGCAAATCGCTGGAAGCAGGAAAAAATGTGTTCTCTGAGAAGCCATTAGGGAAAACCCTGGAAGAAATCCAGACCTGCTTCGATTTGGCACACTCAAAGGGATTGGCTTTGCATCTTGGATTTCAACGGCGATGTGACAAGAATTTCAATGACCTAAAGGAAAGCATCAAACACATTGGTCAAATCCGAACAATTAAAACCAGCTCAAGGGACAACCCGCAACCTTCCTTTGAATACTTAAAAACATCAGGTAATATATTTCATGACATGCTCATTCATGATTTTGATATGCTCATTTATCTATTAGGATATAAAATACCTGAATCAGTTTTTGCTTTCGGACATGCCTATGATAATGACATTGCAAGCATACCGGATTTTGACACAGTTTTGGTGACCATTAAATACCCAGATGGGCTGATATGCTCCATTGATACAAGCCGGATTTCTGTATATGGCTATGATCAAAGAATAGAATTATTCGGTGATTTGGGTATGGCCATTGCTGAAAATCAACGGGATAGCACTGTGAACCTATACACCAGTGCGGGGACAATCCAACGGCCAATAAACTATTCTTTTCCACAAAGGTATCGGGAATCATACTACAAGGAAATAGAGGGTTTTGCCAATGAAATTGATAACAAAATTCTTTACAATGTCAGCAGGAAAGAATGCATCCTTGGTCACGTGATAGCCAACGCAGCCCATGAATCAGCAACAACCAACACGGTTGTGGACTTTAGTAAATTCAAGCCCTTACTCATTGAAAATTAAAAAAAATGAGATATGAATTTTTAAGGAAGGTTTTACAAAAAAAAGCAACTAATTTCTTCTTTTGAAGATAGGAAAGTGCAATATTTAATATTTCGGCAAAAAACCTTGTATCTTAACCTATAATCATATTATCACCTGTGCGTCAACTTAATTTTTAATTCTACCACATATGGACAGAAGAACTTTTGTAAAAACAGGTCTGGCTACTTCAGCTGCGCTAGGACTGCCGTTTGCAGGCCATTCAACTATCACAAGAAACATTGACACCAAAGCTTTCAAGCTGAAATATGCGCCTCATATTGGCATGTTTAAGCACTCGGCCGGTGAAGACCCAATTGATCAGATTAAGTTTATGGCTGATCAAGGGTTTTCTGCTTTCGAGGATAATAGTCTGTCTACCCGGGAGGTCTCACTCCAGGAAAAGATTAGCAAAACCCTGGCCGATCGCAAGATGGAAATGGGCGTTTTTGTGGGCAACTGGATGATCAGGAGAGGCGATGATTTGGCAAAGGGGGACACAGAGGTCAGAAAGGCTTTTGTGGAAGAGATTAAATCCTCCGTAGACGTGGCCAAACGTGTGAATGCCACTTGGATGACCATTGTATTGGGTAACCGGCACCACCGCCTGGAGCCTGATTATCAGACCGCTAATATTGTGGAGACACTCAAACAGGCCTCATCAATACTTGAGCCTCACGGCCTGGTCATGGTGATCGAACCGCTCAACCATCTGCATAATCACCCCGATGTATTTCTGAGTAAAGTCCCTCATGGTTATCTGATCTGTAAAGCCGTCAACAGCCCGGCCTGCAAGATTCTGTTTGATATGTATCATCAACAAATTACAGAAGGGAATATTATTCAGAATATTGACTACGCCTATGAGGAGACCGGATATTTTCAGATTGGCGATGTGCCGGGGAGGAAAGAACCGACTACCGGCGAGATGAATTACCGTAATATTTTCAAACATATTCATAGTAAAGGGTATGTTGGAATACTGGGCATGGAGCACGGAAATTTTCACCCAAATAAAGAAGGAGAGGATAGACTGATTAAGGCTTATCGGGAAGTTGATGATTTTGAATAGGTTATTGCTTTAATCTACTAACAAATAAATTTGAGTTCTTCATCTATACTGTTCCTCTTTATAAAAAAAGAACTAGAAAAGGAATAATTACTTGCAATACTCAATGTTTGTTAATTTCGGAAATGCATTAGAAGAATAAATAAGTTTTATGTTTAATACCCAGTATTATTTTTTCCCGCTGATAATCATAATGGCATGTGCTGGCTCAAGTCTCGAGAACACGCAGGACCAACCGCCCAATGTTCTTCTGATTGCCGTCGATGACCTAAATGACTGGGTGGGCTGTCTTGGCGGTCACCCTGATGCCCATACTCCGAATATCGATCGACTGGCAGCACAAGGCATGCTCTTTACCAATGCCCACTGCCAGTCACCTGTATGCAATCCCTCACGGGCCAGTCTTATGACTTCACTTTATCCCAGTACTTCGGGTATTTATTTTTTGGATCCAGATTTGAAGGATTCACCAGTCGCTGTTAAGAGTAAACTGATGCCAAATAGATTTGAAGAGGCAGGTTACCATGTCACTGGTGTTGGGAAATTGTTCCATAATGGTGGAAATCAAAATGAGACGTATATCCCCAATTATGGTGGCCAGTTTGGAGGTTTTGGACCGATACCTGACAAGAAGATTACTACTTATCCTGGTCATCCGTTATGGGACTGGGGAGTCTATCCTGAACGGGATGAACAGATGCCGGATTTCCAAATAGCGAATTGGGCAAAGGAGCAATTGGCAATAAAACATGATAGTGCCTTATGGATGGGTGTTGGTTTTTATCGCCCTCATGTCCCCCAATATGCCCCCCAAAAGTGGTTTGACCTTTACCCTCTGGAAACCCTCCGATTACCTAAAACTATTGCAGATGATCTGAAGGATATTTCCCCATACGGGATCGACATTACGCGTCTCGAACATGTGTCACCATCGCACCAGTGGGTAACAGAGAATAATGAGTGGAAACCACTTGTACAGTCCTACCTGGCTTGCATCAGTTTCGTTGATGATCAGGTGGGCAAGGTGATGAAAGCCCTGGAAAACAGTAGTTATAAAAAGAATACCTACATTATTCTATTCAGTGACCATGGCTTCCACCTGGGTGAGAAAGAACGTTATGCCAAACGAAGTCTTTGGGAAGATGGTACACGTACGCCGATGATCATTATTGGCCCAGGAATACCTCAAGGAATGACATGCAATAAACCGGTCCAACTGCTGGATATCTACCCTACTTTATTGGAACTGGCAGGACTTGAGGCGGATCCTGATCATGAGGGTCATTCCCTGGCACCCCTCATTAAGGACCCTGAGGGAGAATGGCAATATATGTCCCGCACCAGCTTTGGTCCCGGAAATTATGCCATTGTTTCTGAGCGGTATCGATTCATCCAATACAATGATGGTTCAGAAGAGCTTTACGACCACTCCAATGATCCAAGTGAATGGAATAATGTAATTGGAAATCCGGAATACACAGAAGTCGTAAAACAGCATAGGCTTCAAGTGCCTCAGGATCGGTATGAAATTCTCGGCAAAGGCTCGACTGGACATAAATCCTATGTAGCATCTGAAGAGAAGTTCAAATTGAGGAACTCCGAATAGGACCTGCTGGGTCAATTCGAATCTTTCCACTCGTAGGCTCCAATGTCGGGTTTTTCATCCCGGAGAAATCCACGGATATCAATCTCAATCCCTATTTGAACTCCGGCATCCCTGGCTATGGAGAGAGAATCTATAGAATACTTTGTTTGAAAGGGGCTGGAAAATCCGGGAAAATTCGTTTCCTGCCCTATAATGTTGTCATTGGTATCAAAGGCTTCCAGGGTGCTTCGTAATATGTTATTTTGAATGAGGAGTGATGACGTTGTCGGATCTTCAAGACTGACTAAAAATTCATCCTCCATGTTTCCCCAAATAATTGAATTAATTAGCTCAAGATGCAATTCATCGGACAAAACAGAATTGTCAGCAAGTATAATATTATCAGAAAACTGGACTGATGCATCGTTCCTCCTAAAATCATTAGGTTGATTGGTAAAAGTGCAGTGAACATAGCTGTAATTGCCACCGGCAAAATTGCCTACAAGGTAGGTGCCACAATTATAGATGAGTGAATTATAAGCAAATACATCCGAGGTAAAAGCCAGGATCCCAGCCTGCGACATGTTTTTTATAATTGTATTACTCACAATGACGTCGGGTAAAATGTTATCATCGGGACTCCCAATTCGTAGACCTACCTGGCCGTTGCTAATCACCGCATTGTCTATGATGTTGCCTTCACTACCTTCAAGGAAAAATATTCCATTCCATTGACCAGATGAATTTTCAAAAATGCCATCCTGACGAACACTGCTCAGAATGACCTGATCCGCGGTGTCTCCTCTTATCTCGATTTGACCTTTTACAAATAATGAGGCATTGTTGTTGAAGAAAACTCGTGTGCCTTTTTCAAGCGTCAAATGACAAAGTGAATCAACCAAAACAGCATTTACGATCACATAGGGCCGCTCCGCTGTCCATGTTTCATCGCAACCAAGGATCACATTATTTAGAAAATTTGCATCCTGTCCCCAACTGATAAGTTTGATGTCTTGTCGGGCATTTCCCTGTCTAAAATTGATGGAATCCTTCACCAAAAAGGGTAAATCCTGGCTTTGAGGATCAATGGTTACCTCAACGAGTATAAGCAAGCTATCCTTTCCAAAAACAACAACATCATTGAAAGAAAATCCTTCATCGCCGTTAACGTACATATTGTAAGGAGATGAAGCACCACCGGCAAGATTTATTTCCGGTATTTTGATGGCTTGTTTGTTTGGATTAAAAACCCTTAACCTTTTCGTGATGCTTCCAACAGAAGTAAAGAGGGTGTCAAAAAATATTGTGTCTGATGAAAAGGCAATAAATTCCCCGGGGCTTTCATCAATGATTTCCTGTTCAGGTGTGCATGCGCTTATTGATAAAAGTACTGAGATAATAAAGGCGAGGGACGAAAAATTAGCAAACCTTTTATCTTCCAAACTATAAATTTTTAAAAATTAGAAAGTCTCGCTTCCTTCTTTGAGTTTTTCAGCATTTTCCGCGATTCGTAACTGCTCAATAAAATCTCCAATTTCTCCATCCATTATGGTTGGTAGATTATGGGTAGAATACCCAATTCTATGATCGGTCACCCTGCTTTGAGGATAGTTATAGGTGCGTATTTTGTCTGATCTGTCACCACTTCCAATCAAGGACCTTCGGTGTCCGGCAATTTCAGATTGCTGTTTCTTAAATTTCATATCGTATAACCGGGATCTCAATACGGTCAGTGCTTTATCGAAATTGGAATGCTGTGAACGGCCATCCTGGCATTCAACGACTAGTCCGGATGGATAGTGTGTAAGCCGTACAGCAGATTCAGTTTTGTTGACATGCTGACCACCAGCACCAGATGACCGGAAGGTATCTTTCCTCACATCACGCATGTCAACTTCAACATCAACCTCTTCTGCCTCAGGCATAACGGCAACAGTAGCAGCAGAAGTATGTGCCCGACCTTGTGATTCAGTTGCTGGTACCCGTTGAACGCGGTGCGTTCCAGACTCAAACTTCAATTTTGCATAAACATCCTCCCCGGTAACAGAAGCAACGATTTCCTTAAAACCTCCGGCCGAACCCTCATTCAGGTTCAATATAGAAAATTTCCACCTCTGTGATTCAGCATATAATTGATACATTCTGAAAAGGTCTCCTGCAAAAATTGCGGCTTCATCACCACCAGTTCCTGCTCTTATTTCCAGTACAACATTTTTGCTGTCATTCGGGTCTTTAGGGATTAGCAGTTTTTTCAATTCCTCGTTAAGGATCTCAAATTTTGGCTCTAATTCTTCCAACTCCATTTTAGCCATTTCCCTAAGCTCGTCATCTCTTTCGTTAGAAAGAATCTCCTTGGCTCCTTTGATATCGTTGAACACTTTTTGATGTTGATTGTATTTCGAGACAATCTTTTCAAGATCCTTATACTCCTTGTTGAGAGTGGAATATTTCTTCATGTCAGCTATAGCATCAGGCTGAACGATGAGTTGGCTTACCTCCTCAAAACGGTGCTTTATTTCTTCTAACTTCTCAATCATAGCTATCTTACAAAGTTAGTAAAGGGGAATGAGGTTGAAGGAATTTTGCTTTATACAAAGGATATCGTTTGCCAGAAATTGCCAGATATAACCTATTGCTCCAGCATATTTAGCAGTTTCGTTAATTTGTTCTTAAGGTTTCTTCGGTCGACAATAAAATCGAGAAACCCGTGATCAAGGACAAATTCGGAGCTTTGAAAGCCTTTTGGTAAATCCTTTCCAATGGTTTCCCGGATTACTCGCGGTCCAGCGAAACCTATGAGAGCACCTGGCTCGGCGATGTTAAAATCCCCAAGCATGGCGTATGAAGCGGTTACTCCACCTGTTGTAGGGTCAGTTAATAAGGATATATACGGGATTTTAGCCTCAGACAAAAGAGCAAGTCGCGCTGAAGTTTTTGCCATTTGCATCAGGGAGAATCCGGCTTCCATCATTCGTGCACCACCTGATTTGGAAATCATAAGAAATGGGAGCTTATTTTTATGGGAGTAATCAATTGCCCGGGCAATCTTTTCACCCACTACTGAACCCATTGACCCACCAATAAAAGAGAAATCCATGCAGCCAACAACGATCTTAATGCCGTTCATTTTCCCAACCGCCGTTCGCTCAGCATCTTTAAGATTAGTTTTTTTCTGAGAGGCTTCAATTCTTTTTGGGTAGGGCTGTGAGTCAGCGAATTTCAGTGGATCCGCCGAGGACAGTCCGGCATCGAGCTCTGTATACTTATTACCATCAAAAAGTATTTCAAAATACTCTTTGGATCCAATTCTAACGTGATACCCGTCTTCAGGGCTGACGTAGCAATTGTTGCGGAGCTCACGCATGTGAACGATGGTACCGTTTGGTGTTTTATACCAAAGACCATCAGGAGCTTCTTTTTTCTGGGCAGTAGGTGTAACAATGCCCTTTTCAGTTCTTTTAAACCAAGCCATATATTATAAATGACTTCAAAGATAGGTATTTAATGATTCCATTGTTGAGGTAATCCTCTGAGTGTTTATTCGACCTCTTCATAATCAACATAATCTCCGTCCTTGAACTTTTGATCTTTTTTGTTCTTGTCAGGTATGTGCTCGATATCGAGGTTGCTACCAGGCGCCTTACGCTTTTGAGCCTTATGTTGCGAATTAAAATTCCCCTGACGTTGGGCTTCGCTAAAACCTGAGTAAAGCACTTTGAATATAAACCCACCAACTTTGTACACAATATAGCTGATGAGAAAAAGTATAAGGAGAAATTTGAACATTCGATAAAAGTATTGACAACCTCAAATTTAACTTATTTACTAAGGTATAGGTTTCGTTCAGAATAGATTTTCAGGAAATAATCATCCATCAGGTCATCTATAAAGTAAATTGACTCGCCGGTAGATTTCATTTCAGGCCCTAATTCCTTGTTCACATTTGGAAATTTATCGAAGGAAAAGACAGGTTCTTTAATGGCATAACCCTTTTTCACAGGTTTAAAGTCAAAATCTTTCACTTTCTTCTTTCCGAGCATCACTTTGGTGGCATAATTTACATAGGGCTCCTTGTATGCTTTACAAATGAAGGGAACCGTTCTGGAAGCACGAGGGTTTGCCTCAATGATATATACCTTATCATTCTTTATAGCAAATTGTATATTGATAAGGCCGACAGTTTTGAGTGCTACTGCTATCCGCTCTGTATAATTTTCAATTTGCCGCATTACAAAATCCCCAAGATTATAGGGAGGAAGGACGGCATAGGAATCACCGGAGTGTATGCCGGCGGGTTCAATATGTTGCATTACCCCAATGATATATACATCTTCGCCATCGCAAATCGCATCGGCCTCTGCTTCGATAGCTCCTTCAAGAAAATGATCCAAGAGAATTCGCCCATCGGGTTTGTCCTTAAGTATCTCAACGACATGCTGCTCAAGCTCCTCTTCATTGATAACAATTTTCATACTCTGCCCTCCAAGCACATACGAAGGCCTCACCAACAATGGGAATCCGATTTCCTTTGATAATTCAACAGCTGACTCCGCATCCTCAATAGTTCCGTATTCCGGGAATGGAATATTGTTTTCTTTCAACAGGTCAGAAAATCGTCCGCGGTCTTCAGCAAGATCCAGGGCGTTGAAACTCGTGCCAAGGATTTTAATGCCATGGCGTTCGAGTTTTTCGGACAGTTTTAAAGCGGTCTGCCCACCCAGTTGAACTATCACCCCTATTGGTTTTTCAAGCTGAATGATGTCGTAAATATGTTCCCAGAAAACAGGTTCGAAATATAACTTATCGGCGATATCGAAATCCGTGGAAACTGTTTCAGGATTGCAATTGATCATGATGGTCTCATAACCGCATTCCTTTGCGGCCAATACACCATGCACGCAGGAATAATCAAATTCAATCCCCTGGCCGATGCGATTTGGCCCTGAACCCAGAACGAGAACTTTCTCCCTGTCAGACACAATCGACTCGTTTTCTTCAGAAAAAGTAGAATAATAATAAGGTGTTTGTGCTTCGAATTCTGCAGCGCAGGTATCAACTAACTTATAAACCCGGTTGATGCCCATTTCGGTTCTCTTTTTGTAAACCTCGCTTTCCAGGCATTTCAATAGGTGTGCAATTTGTCTGTCGGCATAACCTTTTTGTTTGGCTTCCAGAAGAATTTCTTTTGGAATCGTTTCAATAGATAGTTTTTCGATCTCTTTTTCAAGTATGATTAACTCTTCGATCTGATTCAAGAACCAGGGATCAATTTTCGTCAACTTTTGGATTGTTTTAGTTGGAATCCCGAGTTTGAAGGCATCATAAATATGGAATAATCGATTCCAGCTCGGATGCTCCAGACTGTAAAGGATGGCGTCCTGATCCTTAAGTTCACGGCCATCAGCCCCAAGTCCATTTCTTTTGATTTCCAGGGATTGACATGCTTTTTGAAGGGCTTCCTGAAAATTTCGGCCGATGCCCATTGCTTCACCAACCGATTTCATTTGCAAGCCAAGCTTCCTGTCAGAACCTTTGAACTTATCAAAATTCCACCTCGGTACTTTTACAATGACATAATCGACTGTGGGTTCAAAAAAGGCCGAGGTAGTTTTCGTTATTTGATTATTAAGCTCGTCCAGGTTATAACCAATGGCCAACTTAGCCGCAATTTTGGCAATTGGATAACCGGTCGCTTTTGATGCCAATGCAGATGACCTCGATACCCGGGGGTTAATTTCTATTCCGATGATTTGATCACTTTCGGGATTCACCGCAAATTGGACATTACATCCCCCGGCAAATTGGCCGATGGCATTCATCATTGTTTTGGCCAGGTCACGCATCCTCTGATAAATCGTGTCAGGGAGCGTCATTGCAGGAGCCACAGTAATAGAATCGCCTGTATGAATCCCCATTGGATCAAAATTCTCAATGGAGCAAATAATTATTATGTTTCCAATGTTATCCCTCAAAAGTTCAAGCTCATACTCCTTCCAACCCATTATGCTTTTTTCCACCAGCACTTCATGGATAGGTGATGCCTGCAAGCCATCGTTCAAAGCATTATCAAATGCTTTTGGGTCATTAACGAAACTACCACCTGTTCCACCTAAGGTAAATGAAGGTCTGATGACCAAAGGGAATCCAATTTCCTGGGCAATTTCCTTCCCTGTTAAAAAAGAAGTAGCTACTTCACCCTTGCAAACATCCACACCGATCTCATGCATTTTCAACCTAAATTTTTCCCTATCTTCAGTGGTCTCTATTGCTTTGATGTCAACGCCAATCATCTTAACTCCATATTTTTCCCAGATTCCGGCATTCTGACATTCAATTGCAAGGTTAAGTGCCGTCTGACCTCCCATGGTTGGTAAGACAGCATCTATCTGGTGTTTTTCTAGAATTTCCCGGATTGATTGCTTGGTGAGTGGTTTGAGGTAGACATTATCCGCGGTGACTGGATCTGTCATTATTGTGGCTGGATTGGAATTAATCAGTGTGACTTCAATTCCTTCTTCTCTGAGTGATCGGGACGCCTGACTTCCTGCATAATCAAACTCACAAGCTTGACCGATGATTATAGGCCCGCTCCCGATGATGAGGACTGACTTTAAACTCTTATCTCTTGGCATTAATGGGGGATGGTAAGGTTAGAACAAATTGCGGCAAATTTAAAGGTGATTCTTTTCAATCCATATGATTAAATTAATTTATAAAAATGGGAAGCTTAAAGACACGAGAATGAGTGGAGTTCAACTTTAACCACACCTCACAGGAATTTTAAAGAGTTGTTAGTATTATGCCGTACCATTTACCCGAACAATTTCATAAAACATGTTCAACGAAATGATATAACCCCGCATGCAATCCGTCGTGATAAATTAAAAAATCGAAGGCATCATCTAGGTTGTTGATTTCAAAACCATAGATTAATCCGGAAATGCAGATCCGTCAATATTTGGCACAATCCTCAAAGCATTTTTGTAATAGAGTTTCTTGAGAACCTCGTCCGGAAGATTCAAACCGTACATCGGCCAGAACGCATGATACTTCTTGTAATATGGGAAGTACTCGTCCGCTGTTTCGAGGACTCTGAAATAGGTGTAGTATTCTTCGGGATTGTAAGCGTCTTTTCCAAAGAGGACCCGGTCCTGGTATTTGATAAAGAATTCTTTGGCTGCCCTGGGCTGCCTTCCCAATTCAGCAATGATTGCCCCAATTTCCACATTTACATTAGGATTCTCGTCGAGATGCTTCCCTAGTTTGGCCAGATCATTGGCCATCCAGCCCATGTGGGCATTGATGAAGGTTGTATTCCTGTGGTTTCTGAAAACATTATGCTGCTCCCTGATAATCTGATCGAAGGGTGCAGGATTGGTGTCGGACCTTTTTCTCCCAGGATGGGTTTTTAGTTCAAGCCAACGTTCGTTGTTTGCATCAAAAGGTTCCCAAAATTGTTTTGGGTCCGCAGAATGGATTAACACGGGAATGCCAAGCTCTCCACATTTTGCCCAGGCTGCATCCAATCGGGGGTCGTCGACAGGAATCCTGTTACCTTTGCTGTCTTTCCAGTTGAAACCGAGCCCTTTATAAATTTTGAGCCCGTTGGCACCAACTTTGAAATCATCTTCTATTTGCTGTGCCAGTTTTTCGCTATATCCTGGTTCATCAATTCCCTGATCAGAGATGTTGGTAAAAATTATGAATCGATTGGGGAAGTTTTTCTTTACGTTTTCAACGCCTCTTCGAAGGTGATCTGCATCACCCCTTCCCCGCCCGCTCAGGTTCACCATAACCTGCATGTTCAAGGCATCCATTTCCGAAGCCAATTTTGACAGGTCCATATCGGGCATTCCAAATTGATGATTATGAACATCAATAAATGGGAACTTTGCCCGTGTTAGCGGGTGCTCCGGGACGACAAGGGACGATGGTGGGTTGTAGGTCTCGAAATCCATTGATGAGCCAGACATTTCGCTATTTGTTTGGGCATTGCAACGCCAAAATGCAAATGGTAAAACCAGAAGAGTCAGATAAAATTTCATTTCGTAGTATTTATCAAGAAAGCGCTAATTACATCAATTCAACTCTGCTGTAGTACAAATTTATTACCAACGGATAATACCGACGGGAAATGGCGACTATCACTCCCCCAGAATGGCAGTTTTTAGGAATTGATTCAAGGGAGATGCTGCCTGGTAATCCTTAACCAAAATTGGGATGAGCTTATCATCAAAGATCAAATCAGCAGGGTATTTTTTGAAATAGTAAAATCCTTTATTCGCTATTAGCGGTTGTTGATCTGCTATTTCCTGAAACTCAGCAGATAGCCTTTCATTTTGTTCGCCGTGAATCTCACCAAAGACATCCTTGAATTTCTTATCATTCAACAGCCTGCTGAATTCATCGAGGTTTTCTTTTATATGCATCCTGACATTTTGGAGATCATCCTTTTCAAGCATATGGCAGCCGCTGTATGACCTGCATCATCATTGTTAATTTGGATGTACATCCCGGGAAGTCTCATGTTTTTTTTCCCATGTGCTGAAATGATGGCCGACATCTGGGTCTTATAAGGAGTTTTGTCTTTGCTAAATCGAATGTCTTTATTGATGCGCATCATTGCTCCTTTGGCATCGTGAGGAATTGGTCCTTCAATATCATGAAGAGCATCGATCAAATCAGTTAGAAAATTTATGAACGGGTCCTTAACATTTTTTTCATAACTTTTTTTGTTCGCGTGGAACCAATCAGTGTTGTTGTTATTAGATAAATCGTTAAAAAAATCAGAGAAATTGGAAGTGAAGTAGGCCATGATGGTTTTCGTTAAAATTTATAATTTGAAAAAACGGTACAGCCCATTTGAAGAGCGGCAAATTTCATTTTCAAAGTTTGCATGATTCATGAAATGGCAATCCGATGAGCGATAGCTTTCTAATTTTATATATTTTAGCTCGTTGATGAAACATATAGAAATCCTAAAATAATCTTAAATGACCTTTTCGACACTTGACATTATTGTTTTTGTTACCTACTGCCTAAGCATTGTTGGTATCGGCCTCTATGTTTCCAGGGATAAAAAGGGACATCAGAAAAACGCTGAAGACTACTTTCTTGCTGGTAAATCCCTGCCGTGGTGGGCCATTGGAGCATCGCTGATAGCGGCGAACATTTCGGCAGAACAATTTATTGGGATGTCCGGATCGGGGTTTGCCAGTGGCCTGGCTATTGCTTCGTATGAGTGGATGGCGGCATTGACTTTACTTATTGTAGGTAAATACTTCCTGCCCATATTTATTGAAAAGGGATTGTACACCATTCCTGAATTTGTAGAGAAGAGATACAGCACGCAATTAAAAACTATACTTGCTGTTTTCTGGATTGGCTTATACGTTTTCGTAAATCTTAGTTCAGTTCTTTATCTGGGTGCTCTCGCACTGGAAACAATCATTGGAGTTCCTATGATATATGGAGTATTTGGGTTGGCTCTATTTGCGGCAGCCTATTCACTTTATGGTGGATTATCGGCAGTTGCATGGACTGATGTAGTGCAGGTAATATTCCTGATTTTTGGTGGTTTATTAACAACCTATCTGGCGCTTGATACTTTGTCTGATGGTCAAGGGGTAATAGTAGGTTTTAAGCAAGTTGTAGATGCCGTTCCCGAAAGGTTTCACATGATACTTGATGAATCCAATCCTGAGTATACCAATCTTCCTGGCATATGGGTTCTGGTAGGAGGCCTTTGGGTTGCGAACTTATATTATTGGGGATTTAACCAATACATTATTCAAAGAACACTTGCTGCAAAATCAATCAGAGAGGCCCAAAAAGGCATTTTAATGGCTGCCTTCCTGAAGCTTGTCATTCCTTTCATAGTTGTCATACCGGGAATTGCCGCCTATGTAATGGTAAGCGATCCGGAAATCCTTGCACGCTTGGGAGAATTAGGACAGTCTAACATTCCAACTGCTGGTCAGTCCGATAAAGCCTACCCTTGGCTATTGCAACTTCTACCTGTGGGATTTAAAGGGATAGCATTCGCAGCGCTTACAGCTGCAATTGTCTCCTCACTTGCCTCAATGCTCAACTCTACTTCCACTATTTTCACAATGGACATTTATAAACAGTACATTAACAAAGAGGCAAACGACAAACAGACGGTCAATATGGGAAGATTGTCTGCCGGAGCTGCCTTAATAGTTGCTTGTGTGACGGCCCCTTTGCTCGGCGGAATTGATCAGGCGTTCCAATATATTCAGGAGTATACAGGCATTGTTAGCCCCGGAATACTGGCAGTATTCATGCTTGGCCTTTTCTGGAAGAAAGCAACAAACAAAGGAGCAATTTGGGGTGCTATTCTATCAGTACCAATCGCCATGACCTTCAAACTATTTCCCGAAATACCATTTATGAATCAAATGGGTTTGACCTGTCTTCTTTCCATGTTGGTTATTGTAGTTGTAAGCTACCTTGACGGCAAAGGATCTGACAGTGAAAAAGGAATAGTTATGAACGGAGACTTGTTCAAAACCAGCCCATTATTTAGTATTGGTTCATTCGCTCTTTGCTTGATTTTAGTTGCATTGTATGCTCTATTTTGGTAGACGTTTTGCCTTTAATTTTTGAAAGAAATGGATTTTAAGAAAGAGGTTATTGAAAAAAGTGAAGAGCTTCCAGTAGTTGTTGATTTCTGGGCTCCCTGGTGTGGACCTTGTAAACATCTTGGGCCAATTATCGAAGAGCTGGCTTCAGAACAAGCAGGGAAATGGGAGTTGGTTAAAGTCAACACTGACGAGGAGCAAGAGATATCAACTCAATACAAAATCAGGGGTATACCGGCCGTTAAGATGTTTGTTAAGGGAGAGGTAATAAATGAGTTTACCGGTGCATTGCCAAGAATTCAGATTGAGAATTGGCTCCAGGAACATTTACCTGATGAAAGAAAAAATGCATTGGCTGATATCCAGAAGCGTCTTGATTCAGGTGAAGATGCAGGCAAAGAACTATCGGATTTTGTTGAGCAAAATCCAGATATGGATACTGCCAAGTTACTTTTAGCTAAGCACCTTGTATTCAATCATCCGGAAAAAACCGACCTAATTATTAAGGATTTATCAGTGCCCATTAAGTTTATCAAGCAAATTGATGTTTTGAAAACCTTGATTGAATTTATGACTTGCTCTCTCGAAACGGGTTCTGATTTGGTTGATAAAATTCACCTGGCAAGGCAGGCTACCCGGTCAAGGGATTTTGATAAGGCAATAAGTACCCTAATTGAGGTAGTGATGATTGACAAGAGCATCTGCAATGAAATTCCCCGCAAAGCCACGATCGCTATTTTTCTTCTACTTGGTGAGCAGCATGAGATGACGATAAAATATCGTCGCAAATTTGATATGGCCTTATATTAGGCCTGTGGCTAATCCTATTAAATCCTTTTACAAAAGGAATTCAAGAAATCTTCTTTTCGAGCAGTTTTCAAGGTTTGGATTGGCTATCAATCGAATCTATGAAAACCGAAATTATGATTTTCGAACAAATGGAGAACTTGAGGTCATAAGAAAATTAAAACAGCTGAATCCAGAAATTATCCTTGATGTTGGAGCCAATGAGGGTGCCTATTCAGAAATGTTAAGAGGTAATTTTCCGGATTCAAGAATTATGGCTTTTGAACCAGGCAAAGAAGCTTTTAAAAATCTTGAGAGTAAAGCTTCACGATTGCTCCTGAATGTTTATCAAATTGCTTTGGCGGATTATTCTGGCAAAGGAAATCTTTATCAAACCGGACCTTCGGAGCATGATTCATTGTTGGAATTGGAGGGAATGAATCGAGAAGAGCAGGGATTTACTGAGGTGGACGTAATGACTGGGGATGACTTTATAGAACAGAAAGGAATTAAAAGCATTGATTTTCTTAAAATTGATACTGAAGGTTCAGATTTGAAAGTTATTCGGGGTTTTGAAAGGATATTTGCAAAACAGCTTATATCGGTTTGTCAGTTTGAATATGGCTATGCTAACATCACAAGTCGTGACCTGCTCATCGATTTTTACAGGTTTTTTGAAGAAAGGGGCTATGTTGTTGGCAAAATTTATCCAAAAAGAGTTCTATTTAGAAATTACAATGTGAGGCAGGAAGATTTTTTGGGACCCAATTACCTGGCAGTAAAAAACGATATGACTGATTTGATAAAAATGCTATCATGAAGGAGTATTTCTCAAACCTTTTTCGCTATAACCTATGGGCGAATACTCAGGTCATGAAGGTGCTTTTGAAGCAGCAATTGATCCCTGAAAAATCCTTGTTATGGATGAGCCACATTATTGCAGCGGAGATAATCTGGTTTTCCAGGATTTCAGAACAGGACATTGAAAGTATAGATCTCTGGACGACCGTTCCAGTTGATGAATTAAAGCCTCTTCAGGAGAAATTCGATGCGCTGTATATTAGCTATACTGATCGGAAAGTTGATTTCGACGGTGAAGTGTCCTATAAAAACACCCTTGGGATTTCACATAAAAGTAAAATATTCGATATTCTGATTCATGTTGCCAATCACGGTACCTACCACCGTGGACAAATTGCTGCTAACTTGAAAGCAAATGACATTCAGCCGATATCCACAGATTTCATATTTTGGAAAAGAGAGACCTTAATGAACTAAAACTTATCCTTATGCAAACGAATAGAAATACCAGTACATGTCTTGGAATGATTGTATTAATGGCTTGTTTTTCATGTCCCGATATGAAAGCCCAGGAGAAACCTTCATACAATTGGCCCAATGGCAAGAAGGCGGCGGTGAGCCTGACTTTTGACGATGCCCGGGCATCGCATCCAACCGTTGGCGCTGACTTTTTCAGACCTTATGGGGTCAAAGCCACATTTTACGTTGTGCCGTCAGCAGTAGAATCAAGGCTTGAAGGATGGAAAAGAATGGTAGCAGACGGTCATGAAATCGGTAGTCATTCAATGCTTCATCCGTGTACAGGAAATTTCGATTGGTCCAGAGACAAGGCCATTGAAAATTACACCCAGGCCAGTATGCGTGAGGAATTGGTTGAATCAAAAAGAAAAATTAAGGAATTACTTGATGTTGAGCCGGTTTCTTTCGCCTATCCGTGTGGGCTGAAATATGTAGGAAGAGGGATTGAAACCGAAAGTTATGTGCCAGTTGTGGCGGAATTATTTTCATCGGGAAGAGGATGGATGGATGAAGCTAGGAATGCCCCTTCATTTGTCGATATGGCTCAGTTGCAGGGTACAGAGATGGATGGGAAAGACTTCGAATCTGACATTAAGCCGATCCTTGATGAGGCCATCGAAAACGGTTATTGGATCGTTTTAGCTGGTCACGAAATTGGAGAAGGGGGCAGTCAAACCACGAAAATGAGCATGTTGGACGAGTTAATCAAATATGTTCAACAACCCAATAGTGAAATCTGGATTGCGTCCGTTGATGAGATTGCCAGGTACATAGCGGACCAACGGAAGTAATCATTTAGTTTCCTGGAGTTTTTCCCGAATTTCTGATCTAAGGAAAAGAATAAATGGCTTGAGGTTTCGATATTGATGCCCGGCGATTTGCAACTTTTTTTTGTCCTGGAAATTAAGTTGAATAAATGGGTAGCGTCTGCCTCGACCATCATACCACTTGATAAGACATTTTTCGAGGCCAGTTAGGGGATATCTTTTGCTTAAACCCAATCTATTTTTCACGACTAAACTGTTGTTGTTGATACTAATGGAAGCAATCTGAAATCTATTAAAGGCAACACTCAACCCAAAGCCTGAAATGGCAAAAGTCAAACCGATAATACCATTATTAAATGACAAAAGATTGCTGACCATTAAACGCAAATCTCCTGAGGCCATTGAGTAAAAAAGAAAGTAATAGAAAATGTTTACCACTAGAATTGGGATTTCTACATTACCCAATATGTTGCTCTTTTTTATCGAGATTGATTCTTGAGGCAAATTCTGATGATTGTATTTGTTAGACCAAAGGTAAAAAAGAAAGCATCCCCTTACGAGGATGCAATCAGATGGATTGAAATGAGCACCATTAGAACGAGTTATTTGACTCTTAATTGTTTTTATTGGATTATTTTATGTCAATCCCGCAAATGGAGTCGACTTCAGGATGATCCGGTAATTCAAATAAGTATGATGAACATAAATATTTATTTAAGGGGGCTTTAGCTCCCTTTTTTTATGACTTAAGTTAGAGATTCAATTTTCACTCCCTTAACCTTCCACATAGAACCAGTTTTATTATTATCTTAAAAACTCTAATTTGCCAAACCCGGAAGTTTTTATTCGGGTTTAGTTTATTTAGAGCTTAATCAATTTAATAATCCCTAAAACTGACGTATTACCATGAGGTTAAAAGCACTTTTAATTGTAACAATTCTTACCTGCTCACAGGCTTATAGCCAGCAGATAACACTTACCAAGGAACAAATCATAGCCATCACAGCGGACTGGACCGGCCAACGATCTGAAGATGGAAGGCCTTACGTTTCTGAAGAATTACTTAAGCGATTGAAGAATATCTCCATCGAAGAGGCCTGGGGGTTTTTAAGGAATAAAGGATATCACAATCAATTCGAGGGTGATTGGATGATTTTAAAACCCGGAGAATCCATGACTGGCAGGGCACTTACCGTGCAATATATGCCTAGCCGATCCGATTACCACGACAAGGTGATGGCGAAGGGTAAAGAACAAAACAGGATTGGGAACTTCAATTCCTGGCCAATTGATATGCTTAAGCCCGGTGATATATACATAGCAGATGGTTATGGAAAAATCATCGACGGAACTCTTATAGGTGATAATCTCGGAAACGCCATTTACGCCAAATCTAAAAATGGTGTCATTTTTTATGGGTCAGTTAGGGATAATGAAGGCCTTGAAAAGATTGAGGGCTACAACCAATGGATAAAAGGCTACGATCCTTCCTATATCCAGGGAATGATGTTAGGAGGGATAAATATTCCAATTAGAATTGGGAGAGTTACTATCCTTCCGGGGGATGCTATTTTGGCCAAAAAAGGTGGAATCATTGCCATCCCGGCTCATCTATTAGCAGAGCTTGTTATTAGTGGGGAATTCACAGCCCTCCGTGATGAATTTGGCCATAAGATGCTAAGAGATGGCACTTACACACCTGGTCAAATAGACCGTCAATGGACAGACGACATTAAGGAAGCATTCCTTTCCTGGATCAATAGCAATTCAGACAAACTACCAATGTCAAGGGCCGAACTGGATGCCTATATGAAAGAAAGAAACTGGTAATAAGTTCAAAAAATATTCAATCCTAAACATTTAATTATGCTAACTCCATCAGACAAATTATTAGAAAAATATGGCGTAAAACTGCCAGAAAAAGCAGAAGAACGCGTCCCTGAAAACAGTAATGCCCGTCGGGATTTCTTTAAGAAAGCGAGTGTTGGCGGACTAATGCTCGGTGGTTTTATGTTCAGCTCTATCGAAGATACGCTGGCCCACTCAACGTCAAAAGTGAACCGTTTTTCGGCTCCTTCAGATTTAAAAATCACTGACATGCGATATGCAGTTGTGATGAATGGCGGTGGACGTTGTCCGGTTATTAGAATTGACACCAATCAGGGCATATCCGGCTACGGTGAAGTACGGGATGGAGGATCATGGCGCTATGCGATGTTTCTCAAAAGTAGAATTCTCGGAATGAACCCATGCAGTGTGGAAATGATCTTCAAAAGGATCAAACAATTTGGTTACCATGCCCGACAGGCTGGTGGTGTTTGTGCCGTGGAAATGGCGCTTTGGGACATTGCCGGAAAAGCCTACAACTGTCCTGCTTATCAAATGCTTGGTGGAAAGTACCGAGATACCGTTCGGCTTTATGCAGATACACCAATGGGTAGGGATGAGGATGATTTCACAGCCCGAGTAGCCAGGAGAATGGATGAGCAAGGCTTCACTTTCCTAAAGATGGACTTTGGAATTGAGCTGGCTGATCCTGAAAACATTGTGAACAGTAATTTCTGGCAGATCAACCGGCAATGGAGCAACGAGCCTATGTCTTATGGTGCAATGGAGCACCAATTGGTTCAAACACAAATCACCGACAAAGCCCTTGATCAAATGGTGTCACGAATAGAAAAAGTAAGGAATAAGATTGGTTATGCCATACCACTTGCCTCTGACCACTATGGACACTTTGATCATAACAATGCAATCAGGTTGGGGAGGGCAGTTGAGAAATACAGGCTCACCTGGCTGGAAGACATGATTCCATGGCAATTTACCGATCAGATAAAGATGATTTCCGATGCTATTGAAACTCCATATTCAACAGGAGAAGATATCTATCTTAAAGAGGAGTTCATCAAATTAATTGACGCAAGGGCGGTAGACATTGTACACCCTGACCTTGCTACATCCGGTGGTTTACTTGAAACCAAGAAAATCGGTGACTATGCCCAGGAGAATGGCGTTGCCCAGGCCATGCACTTTGCCGGAACACCAATATCGTTTATGGCCAATGTTCATTGTGCGGCAGCTACACAGAATTTCATGGCGTTGGAGCATCACTCAGTTGATATCCCGTGGTGGCAGGATTTGGTGAAAACCAAGCATACCATGATCGAGAAAGGTTTTGCGCTTGTTCCTACCGCACCAGGTTTAGGTGTTGAGCTGAATGAAGAAGTTGCCAGACAACACCTTGATCCGGAAAACAAGCAGTTTTTTGAGCCTACTCCGGAATGGGACATTGATAGGTCGTGGGACAGGCTTTGGAGCTAGTTGTTTGATAATTTAGACAAAAGATCAAAGACAAAAGACCCTGGCTAAATTGAGCTGGGGTCTTTTTGCGATAGATTCAAAGTGCAGGAAGCTGAAATCTCTTTGCCCGAGGTTACCAAACTTTTAAGAGGTATTAAAAACCCGTTAAGGTATTGGACTGATGGAATAGAAACTTGCCCAATGAGATGATTAAGGATTATGTAAGTAATTTGAAAAGTCAAAAAGCGATAAAACTGAATTGTCGAAGGGATGATTTTTTACCCATATTCCACCAACAAGCAGCACCTTTAGCGAAAAATTGGAAAAATTTGGCATCAATCATTTTGCAGAAGAATATAACGGTTCTCACATAGATAAAATCTATAGCAATAATGGAAGGCTTATAAATGACAGGCTTCCATTCTTTAACACATATCTAAAATTTAAATGGGCCAAAACGTGCTACAACAACTATATATGAAATCATAGCACTCTTCAAGATAGTCACGCTACATATACTAACCGTTATTCAAATATCGCTGAGCGGCATGGACTGTCCCAAAGCATCGGGAGGGCGAATGGGCGGCTAAAGCCAACACCTGAAGTAGTTACAAAATATATTGACTCAAATCCTTATTCTTCACCAGCTCTGACAACCGTTCTTTAACCATATTTCTCGTTATTGATATTTTTGAATTTGCCGGTATTTCATCCGGAACATCAAAAAGGAATTCATTTAGCAAATGGCTCATAACCGTATGCAACCTTCTGGCACCTATATTTTCAACTTCGCTATTGATATCAAATGCGATTCCCGCTATTTCTTCAAGTGCATCATCCTGAAATTCAAGACTCACGCCTTCCGATTCGAAAAGTGCCTGGTATTGCTTGGATAAGGCATTTTTAGGTTCTTTTAGAATCCTCAAGAAATCATTTTTAGTTAGATTTTGGAGCTCTACCCTAATTGGGAACCGACCCTGCAGCTCAGGGATTAAATCCGAGGGTTTCGCGAAATGGAAAGCTCCTGCTGCTATAAATAAGATGTGATCCGTATTGACAATTCCATATTTAGTGGTTACGGCACTCCCCTCAACTATCGGGAGCAAGTCACGCTGAACACCTTCACGGCTAACATCCGGACCGCCCCCAGACCTTTTTGACCCTCCTGCTATCTTGTCAATCTCATCAATGAATATTATTCCGGTATTTTCAGCTTTTCTCAAGGCTTCTTCTTTTACCTCGTCCATATCTATGAGTTTCGAGGCTTCATCGTCAAGCAGGATTCTTCTCGCGTCCGCAATTGTTACCTTTCTCTTTTTATTCTTTTTTGGAAGCATTCCGCCGATCATCTCCTGGATGTTCATCATTGAGGCTTCGTCCATCATGCCACCTCCAACCATACCAATGCCCCCGGCATTGGATTGTTTAACATTCACCTCAATTTTTCGATGGTCGAGTTCTCCATTGCGAAGTTTTTCCCTGAAGCGCTCCCTCGTTTTTTCATTTAGCTCCTGCTCTGACTTAGGTTCTTCATTCAATTCCACTGAAGCCTGGATTGGCCTAACAGGGGTCTCTTTAATTGGCGGAATCAGCGTGTCAAGGATTATGCTTTCCACAATTTCAGTGGCCTTTTCCATGACTTCCTCTTTCTTTTTAATCCTGACAATATTGACTGATTGCTCTACAAGATCACGCACCATACTTTCAACATCCCGGCCGACGTATCCAACTTCAGTAAATTTACTGGCTTCAACCTTGGTGAAGGGTGCATCGGAAATCTTGGCTAACCTCCTGGCTATTTCTGTTTTGCCAACACCTGTGGCACCAATCATCAGGATATTGTTGGGAATAATCTCTTCCTTAATGTCGGAGGTTACATTCATTCGACGCCAACGGTTCCGAAGGGCTATTGCAACATTACGTTTGGCATCATCCTGGCCGATAATGTACTTATCAAGTTCGGTAACAATTTGCCTTGGGGTCAGATAATTATTTTCTGATAGCATCTTTTAAGCTTTACTTTTCTTTTTGATAATTGAGTGCATATTGGTGGAAATAGTAAAATAATTACCCCCTCCTGCTACATGATAGATGGCCCTGGTATAGGCAAATTCAAAGGTTTTGATTCGCACAACAAAACCAAATGAGATGCCGGCTCCACCGGACTTGGCATCCAATCGTAATTCTTTTCTGATCAAATGGTTATAACCAGCTCTTATGTAAAAATTCCTATGAATTAGAAACTCTGTTCCAATATTGAAATGACGAAATACTTTATCAAAAACCCCGGCTGGGGTATTCACAAGGGTGGTTTCGCTTGTCGGATCGAAAAATGTCAGGTCTCCTTTGTATAGATTGTAGCTCGTGATTGAAAACCTCACGGGCATGTGTTCCGGTTTAAAAGTTATCCCGAGTTGAACATCAAACGGAAGTTGGGAATTGGCAGTTGAGGTATAATTACTGAGATAGAATCCAAGGTTTTTGAATACCAGACCAGCAGTAAAATCTCTTTCCGGATGTTTAAATTGTCCACCAATATCCAGCATTAGTGCCGTGGCCCGGTATGATTCAATACCTGTTCCTACAAATTTCAGATTTACCCCTAAAGAAAAGACACTTATTCGATGGCTGTAACCCACAACCAATGCGAATTCATCCGCATTGAACGATCCTGTTGCTATACCAGCTTGATCAAAGCCATCGAATTGTCCGAAATCCATATACTGAACACCAAATCCGATGATTCCTGCTTTTTTGAATTTTTGGGCATATGAAATATTGTTCAATCCCACATCAGCCATGAACCCCAAATGGGTAAAAGCAATACTTCCGGATTTTACAGAGTCAAGTAGTGCCGGATTGGACAGAAAACCATCAACATTATTGTCGAAATGCGAAACATTAACACCTCCTAACGCGGCAGTTCGTGCATTCGATGGGAGATTTATAAACTCAAAAGATCTGCGCCCACCAAATTGAGCTTGTACAAAAATTGGAAAAAATATAAGATAGAATAAGACAACCTTTCTATTCACAAGGATAGGTTAAGCTATTGATTAACGACATTATCCACTACAAATTCAATAGCGTTCTTAATTTTTTTCGGCTCAAGTGCCAGGTCAATCACTTCATCCACCCAATCAACATAATTGATTTTCAGATTTGAAATATAATGCTCCGGAATATCATCCACGTCTTTTTTGTTGCGATGACATAAGATTAATTCTTTGATTCCCGCTCTTTTAGCTGCCAGAATCTTCTCTCTGATTCCGCCAACCGGGAGCACCTTCCCCCGCAGGGTTATTTCCCCCGTCATGGCAATTTTATCCCGGACTTTACGCTGGGTAAACAATGAAGCCAATGATGTAAACATCGTTATGCCAGCGGAAGGCCCATCTTTCGGGACTGCACCAGCCGGAACATGAATATGTAAATCATAGTTGTCGAATATCTTATAGTGGATACCAAGTTTTTCAGCATTTGACCTAAGATAAGAAAGAGCAGCAGTAGCAGATTCTTTCATTACATCTCCCAATTGACCTGAGAGGGTTAATTTCCCCTTCCCTCTGCTTAAGCTTGACTCTACGAATAAAATTTCACCTCCCACTGGTGTCCATGCCAGACCGGTAACAATGCCTGGAAGATTATTGTCCTGATAGAGCTCTTTATCGAAAACTTCTGTACCGAGCACTTCAACTACTTCTTTTGGAGAGATAGTTTTGGTATACTCTTCTTCCATCGCGATAGACTTGGCCACATTTCTGATCAATGATCCAATGCGTCTCTCGAGATTTCTTACACCCGATTCCCTGGTATAGCTCTCAATAGTTTTGGCGATAGCGGATTTTGTTATTTTAAAGTCCGACTTGCTAAGTCCATGTTCATTTCTCTGCTTGGGGATCAGGTGCCTTTGAGCAATCTGAATCTTCTCTTCAAGTGTATACCCATTGATCTCAATGATTTCCATTCGATCCCTTAGCGCCGGATGGATTGTATCAAGTGTATTGGCAGTGGCCACAAAAAGCACTTTTGAAAGGTCATAATCAACTTCAAGATAATTGTCCTTGAAGGCATAATTCTGCTCGGGATCAAGTACTTCTAAAAGTGCAGATGAAGGATCTCCTCGAAAATCGGAATTGACCTTGTCTATTTCATCCAATACAAAAACAGGATTTGAACTGTTGGCCTTCTTTATGTTATTGATGATTTTACCGGGCATGGATCCGATATATGTTTTTCGATGGCCTCGAATTTCTGCTTCATCATGAACACCGCCCAGTGACATTCTGACATATTTGCGGCCCAGTGCTGTGGCTATTGATTTTCCAAGGGAAGTTTTACCAACTCCGGGAGGGCCATATAAACATAAAATCGGCCCTTTAAGATCATTTTTTAATTTTAAAACGGCCAAATACTCTATAATTCTATCCTTTACTTTTTCAAGGCCAAAGTGATCTCTGTCAAGAATTCTCTTTGCTCTTTTGAGGTTGAAATTATCTACGGTGAATTCCTGCCATGGAAGGTCGACCAGTAGCTCCGCATAGTTGATTGTTACCGGATATTCTGATGATGCCGGGTTCATTCTTTGGATTTTGTCTAACTCCTTATTGAAGTGGATTGCCACGTCCTCTGGCCATTTTTTGCTTCGACCTTTAGCTCGAAGGTGCTGGACCTCCTGGTCGGGGCCTTCATGACCCAACTCATCCTGTAAAACCTTCATCTGCTGACGGAGGTAATAATCTCTTTGTTGCTGATCTATGTCCGTATGGACCTTATTTTGTATTTCATGCTTAAGTTCCAGTAGCTGGATGTCCTTGAGCATGAATTCGAGTAATAAATGTGCCCGCTCCATCCCATCGTTGGTCTCCAACAATCGCTGCTTTTCAGCAACCTCAACGTTTACATTAGAAGCGAGAAAATCAGTCAGAAAACTGGAGCTTTCGATGTTATCAAGCGCTATCTGGGCTTCAGATGGGATATCAGGATTTAACTTCAAGATTTTTTTAGCCGAATCTTTCAATGACTGAATTATGGCTTTCGCTTTGCGGTTGTTGGAAGCCGGGAAATTTTCATCAATAAGCCTTACCCTGGCAGTCAAATAGGGATCTTCGTGTAGGATTCCCTCTATTCCGAATCTTTTTTTCCCCTGGATGATGATAGTAGTATTTCCGTCAGGGAGTACGAGCATCTTAAGAATTCTTGCAACAGTTCCTATCTGGAAGATGTCTTGAGCGCCCGGATCTTCCACTTTGTTCTTCTGGGCGGCAACGCCGATAATTCGGTCTCCTCTATAAGCCTTCTTTACCAACCGGATCGATTTCTGTCTTCCAACTGTAATTGGAATCACAACACCGGGGAAAAGGACCGTGTTTTTTATTGGTAAAATGGGCAATTCTTCAGGGAGATCATCTTTAGTGAAATCCTCTTCGAGATTGGGATTGATCAACGTAACCAATTCGCCATCATCTCCTGTCACATTAACCAATGCAAGTGCTTTTATATACGGATCGTTGTCTCTATTCATAGGTACTGTTTAACTGCCATTCTGACACACGTTGTATTCAATCATGGTATAATTTACGAGGCTTGTATAAATTGCAATAGCTATGCCAAAAAACCGGTGGTTTTGATCAATAACTAATCTTTGGATATCTTACTACCTCTATACTCATGAAGCAAATCATGGCAGGGAATGCAGGTTTCGGGCATCGCCGTAGAGGTATTTTATGCCTCTGGATATTAATTTTAACTTGTTTTCACGGTTACGGTCAGAAAAATATCGTTATCCCGATCGATTCTGCCCTCATCAACGAACAGTTCAATCTGTTTGAATTCAAAAACATTAATAAAATTGCTGATTACCGGGATGAAGCCAGGCTTGAAAGGATTTATGGACTTGATAAAGCGGAAAGGTGGGAAGAATTGTACCACGCCCTTAAGGATTATGCAGGTAATTTCGGGATAAGGAATTTTTATAGTGATACCTACCTCATCTGGAAACTTGCCAAGCTAACAGAACTTTTTGGAGACGCCGAAGAAGCGAAATCTCTCTATCGATTGGTTTTGAAGCACCATCAAATTGGCATTGATATCAAGGAAATCGAGCTTTATTACGACTCACTAAATACTCAGGAAATCGAACTTTACGTACCCATTGACTATTACTATGAGTTGGTTGAATACAGGAAGGCCATTGATACCTTACAGCCTCCCCGAGGCGTACTGCTGAACATGGGCGGGAGCATCAATTCACGGCTCGCCGATTACGGCCCTTCACTCAGCGTAAATGATCAAACATTGATTTTTACATCAAAAAGAAATGAAAAAGTAAGACACATGGAGACCGTTAAAAATGAAGATCTTTTTTTTAGCAGAAGGGATGGGCGATTTTGGTCGCAGAGCGAAGAAATACCGGGAATTAATACGATTTATAATGAAGGATCAGCTTATTTAAGCCGAGATGGTAAAACACTCTATTTCTCACGATGTGATTCTCCCGATTCATATGGTGACTGTGATATTTTCGTAACTGCAATGCAGGCAGACAGTACATGGGGAGAGGTAAAGAATCTTGGCGTGAATGTTAACAGCCTTGCCTGGGATTCACACCCGGCGCTCTCCCATGGTGAAGATACCCTCTATTTTGCTTCTGACAGGATTGGGGGCTTCGGCCTTTCAGATATCTATTTTACCTATAAACTGCGAAACGGGGGATGGGCAGAAGCTCAGAACATTGGCCCGGTGATCAACACACGACATAATGAAGTCAGTCCATTTTATCACCCGGAATATGATATGATCTATTTTAGTTCCAATGGTCAACTTTATGTTTTTGGTGAGTACGACATTTACAAGACTTACAAATTCGGAAAGAGTTGGACGGAACCAAAAAATATTGGGCCACTGGTTAATGGTATTGGAAGCGAATTTTATTTCACCATCGACTCAAAATCTGAATACCTATTTTATGCAAGAACAGCAACACAGGATTTGGACAAAATGGATTTGTATTCATTCCCGTTGCCAAATGAAGCCAAACCAGGCGCTCTGACAAGAGTCAGAGGATCACTACTTGATTCTCTAACAGGCAAGCCCTTTAGCGGTATTGTTTCAATTATTGATTTGGATGATGGAGTGGAAGTTGCACCAAAATACCTTAAGGCTGATGGTAGCTTTGAGTTTGATTTAATCAATAATAAGAACTACCTGCTGATCATCCAGGGAGATGATTTTTTCAGGATTGAAGAGATGTTTTACCTACAAGGCCCGGCTGAGTTTAATAAACTTACCGATCCTATTTCCAGCAGGGTCAAATTTGAATCAATTCAATTTGGGAACAGCAAGGCTGACCTGAGACCTGAGATGTTTGGCGATCTTAATAAGCTTGTCAATTTCATGTATGATAATCCGGATTTTTTACTTCGAATTTCAGGTCATACTGATTCCTCCGGAAATGAGGCATTTAACCTTCAACTCTCTAAGGAACGAGCCAAGAACATCAGGGACTACATTGTTCTTTTTGGCGATGTGGAAGGCCACCGTGTTGAGGCGGAAGGATTTGGTAGCGCAAAGCCTTTGGTAGAAGAGACTGACGAAGAGAGAAGGTCCCTTAATCGTCGGGTTGAGTTTGAGATCTATCGGCCTGGTATTGCGCAACCAGGGTCAGGTACTGATAATTAATTCGGAGTCAGATAAACTTCAAGATTGGAAATAACCGGGCAAGCTTTGGCCTCAATGTTTATCCTGACAATTGACGAAGCAGTTTTTTCAAATTGTACAATTCTACGGTTCCCTATAGTGGTTCCACTTGTAATTTCAACATACTCCTTTCCCATAAGAGCCTCAACCGAAAAGGATTTAACCCGTTGCCCCAATGCAATATTCTCCTGAATTAAAATGGTGTTCATTTCAACTGTTTTGCCAAAATGAATTTCCAGCGATGCTGATGTTATTTCATCCTTAGTTGACCAATAGGTTTCAGCACTATCATCTAATACCAAATCAGGGCTGAATTTGGAGGATTTGCCTCTCACGTTTGATGCATTGATGGAGGCCCCATCAGTCAAGTCAACAGAAAAGGCCCTATCTCGGTACGCCTTGAATTCCATCAACCGGGCCACGTCATTTTGGTGTATTAATCCGCGTCGGTCGGGGGGAAGGTTAAGTAGCAGATTACTATTCATGCCCACCGAATGCAACCAAATATCAACCAATTGATCAACTGATTTTACGAGGCTGTCTTGTTCCTCATGATAAAACCAGCCCGGTCTTATGGAAACATCCACCTCTGCGGGCAGCCATGTATCGCCATCTTCATCTCCATTCTGAAGTTGTTTATTGACCCCACCAACCCCGGGATAAAGGTTTCCACCATTAATTGTTGACCAGTTTGTCTCATTGGCATATCCTCGTTCATTGCCAACCCATCGAATGTCCGGGCCCCCGTCGCTGAACATTGCTGCCATCGGTTGAAGTTCGCGGACTATTTTCCGGGTATTTGGCCAGTCATAGTAGGTTTTATTGTCAATCTTACGGATTTCATTGGATCCCCCATAATAACCGTCACCACCGTTGGCGCCATCAAACCATACTTCGAAGATCTCACCGTAGTTGGTCAGCAATTCACGCAACTGGTTACGATAATAGTCTATGTATTCCGGAGTACCGTAGGCCTCATGGTTTCTGTCCCACGGAGACAGGTAAACACCCAACTTTAAACCATATTCATCACAGGCGTTCCGTAATTCCCTCAGAATATCGCCTTTGCCATCCTTCCATGGAGAATTTTTAATGGAATGTTCTGTAAAAGCCGACGGCCAAAGGCAAAAACCGTCGTGATGCTTGGCAGTGATGATGATTCCTTCCATGCCGGCTTCTTTTGCTACCCTTGCCCACTGTCTGCAATCCAGTTCAGTGGGGTTAAAGTCTGCGGGGGATTCATCCCCATAACCCCATTCTTTGTTGGTAAAAGTGTTGGGTGAGAAATGGATGAAGGCGTAATACTTCATTTTGTGCCATTCCTGCTGTCTTTGACTTGGAATGGCCCCGAAGGGCTCAGGAGGTGTCGTCTCCGAACAAGAGATCTGGATAAGGGCGATTAAGAAAATAATGATTTTTGATATTTTCATGAGGGTGGGTTTATCACAAGTTCTTGGAATCAATAATGCTTTTGGAAATTATCTTATATAGTCTCTGGTAACTTTCGTTTTCCTCAAGGAGTTCCATATGCATCTCCATTGTGGAATGATCTTCCCGGATGGCCGGGCCGGTTTGGGAATCAGAAGCCCCGATTTCAATTGCTTTGTCAACTGTTTCCCTGATAAGCGGTTCCAGCAGGCTGAAGTCCAGGTTGTTTTCAGATGTAATTTCGTCACCGATGGTTAGCATGTGGTTCACGAAATTATTAACAAAAACAGCAGCAAGGTGAAGTTGCAATCGCTTTTCAGAATCTACCAGCGCTACCCGTTTGCTCAATGATTTGCCAACCTGTTCTAACATAGCCAGCCCCTCCGGGGTGTTCGCTTCAGTGAGTATTGGTATCTCGGGAAAAGAAATTTTCCGGTTTCTCGAAAATGTTTGGAGCGGGTACAGAACGCCTATTGAATCAGAGGCTGTCAATTCAAGAACACTCATCGGAATGCTGCCGGAAGTGTGGACGATCAGACATTGGTCGGGAAGAACTATTTCACCGGCGATTTGTTCAATTGCATAATCGGAAACGGCAATAAGGAATAGCACAGAGTCGCTTCCTGAAAAATCGAGGTTATCTGAAGTGTTGGCGCTATAGAGGTTTTGGGAGATTCTTTCGGCCTCGTCAATCCTTCGGGCATAGACTTCATTGATGATGTACCCTGCTCTTTCCAGAGCCGGAGCCAAATGACTGGCAACATTGCCTGCGCCAATTATGGTGACTTTCATTTCCATTAATAATCAGGATCAAGACCCAGACGGTCTTTCAACTTTAGCAATACGGGATTGCGCTTTGCCATGTCATTGAACTTGTCCATATCGGTGTACAGATTTTCTTCCTCCACTTTTTCGGCCAATACATGGCTGATTAAAATTTTAGAATTGCGCAGCTCTTTTCGCAGGTAGCTAACAATTTCTTCCTCAAGCTTTTTAAACACATTAATCTCAACGCCATTTTTCACACTGATTTCAAGGACATGATTTTCCTTCAACACGGGTTTTTTTCTTAAAATCATTGCTTCATGATCAGCCAGGATTCCCTTCTTCTTTTCAAAGTACTCATCCCATTTCTCAAATAACACTGCTTCTGTAAAAGCATTTTCGGGCAGTTCCGCCTCGTCTGCGGCCCTTTCGGTCTTTTCGATTTCTTCCGGAAGTTCAATTTTCAGACTTGGTGTATTTTTTGGCGTTTGTCCTTCCTTTTTTGGAGTTCGGGTAGATACTTGAGGAGAAACCGGTGGTGGAGCAGGGGGTTCCTGAGGTTTTTCTTTAGCTTTTTCAGGCAGGGGTGAACTCAGCTGACTTTTTTTTTTACTTCTTCGCCATTTGGTAAAGCCTGTGCAAGGGTGATCGCTGAGTTTAGATGGGCAAGTTTCAACAAGGCCAACTCCACTTGCAATCGCTGGTTCTTGCTGGTTTTGTAATTGATGTCACATAGGTTGAGAATGTTCAATCCCGACAGCAGGAATGACACGGGGGCTTTTGCCGCCTGCTCTGCATATTTTTTCTTTACTGAATCTGCTGCGGTGAGTAGGGGGATTGTAACAGCATCCTGGCAGACAAGCAGATCGCGTAAATGCTCACTCAGGCCAACTATAAAATTATGCCCGTCAAAACCATCTCTCAGGATTTCATCAAAAATCAGGAGGGATTGAGAGGTGTCTTCATTAAGCAGGTAGTCGGTAATTCGGAAATAATAATCATGGTCAAGGATGTGCAGGTTACTGATCGTATCCTTGTACGTAACCTTGTGGTCCGACGAAAAAGTAACGATCAAATCAAAAATAGAAAGCGCATCCCGCATGGCGCCGTCCGCTTTTTGAGCAATTAGATGGAGCGCCTCCTCTTCCATTTCAATTCCTTCCTTTTCAGCTATTGTTTTTAACTGGTCTGTAATGTCGGAAATCTCAATTCGGTTGAAATCATATATCTGGCACCGCGACAGAATGGTTGGAATTACCTTGTGTTTTTCTGTGGTGGCCAGGATGAAAATGGCATAAGAAGGTGGTTCTTCCAGTGTTTTCAGGAATGCGTTGAAAGCCTGATTTGACAGCATATGAACCTCATCTATGATATAGACTTTGTACTTGCCCTGCTGAGGAGGATACCTCACCTGGTCTATCAGGTTGCGGATATCATCCACGGAATTATTGGAGGCGGCATCTAGTTCATAAATATTAAGCGAAACAAGGTTTTCGAGGTGCCCCGTTGCTTCGAAGTTGTTGATAAGCCGGGCCAGGATTCTTGCACAGGTTGTTTTACCTACCCCCCGGGGGCCACAAAACAACAGCGCCTGCGCCAGTTGATTGTTATCAATCGCGTTTTTCAGCGTGGTGGTAATATGCTCCTGTCCTATGACCTCTTCAAAGTCTTTGGGCCGGTATTTCCTCGCTGAAACAACAAAATTATCCATTTCCGAAAGTTAAAAAGGTTTGACGGGTTTTGGAGGTTTTAGAGATGGAATGTTATCAATTGGGAAAAGAATTATAGATATCTTTTCGATGCATGAACCTTGAAAACGTGACCAGATCATTTTCTTTGTAAAACCCAAGTCTGTATTCACCTACCCGTATCCTAAAGGCGGACTTGTGACCTTCATCTTTTTCACATTGGCAATTCTATTGATATTGCTGGCTGATTTTACTTCCTCAATTATTGAAATCACCCTGGTTTTTGTCATCGCTCGTTTGAGCCTTTTTAAATCCCAGAGAAAAGAGGCTTCATATTTAACCTTCATCCAGGCAGAATTAGCTTTGCAAGGCTTTCATGACCTCTTCTTCACTTACAAATTCATTCTTCCGGGATTCCTCCATACACTTGAGTAGGGCCAGGTCCTCACGATCCTGGTCCTGGTAAATGGATACTTTCAATCCCATTTTTTCAGCCATTTCACGTAGCTTTTTGATTTCACTCTTTTTATCTGACGTTATAACTAAGCTTTGCATCTTGTTTTTTATAAAGGGAGTATAAATCTAGCTATTTCTGATTCTCAAAGTTAATAAACTTGCACTGTCATTTTCCTGACGAAGAGCTATGAATTCTAAACATGAGAACATTAGGTCAGTCCGGTCGCTACAAAAGCTTCCAATCTAAGCTTGAGCGTCATCACATTTTCCTGCGCAAAATTATTTCCGTATTTTTATTTCAACCTTCAATTCAAGTAGAAACATATGCCCTGTAGAGTTGGAATTACCACCAACCCAGTCAATCTCAAAGCAGACTGGGAAACCAAAGTTGTTCAATTAACAGCAAAAAAAAGGCCCGGGAACACGAAGACCGCTACGCTGAAAGGTATGACTGCCAGGCATCGCATAGCGGGGCTGAGGCTAATGGTCCGTGGCATGTCTATCGGTTTGAGTATTTGAGGAAGAAGTAATTTAACGAGGTTATTCAATCCTGCTTTGGCAACCTCCCTGCCGCTTTCAATGCGTTATTGATAATAAATTCCAACTGGCCATTGGTACTCCTAAAATCATCGGCTGCCCATTTTTCCAATGCCTTTAAAGTCGATTCGTCTACCCTGAGGACGAAGGGTTTCTTTTTTGCCATGCTATTGCATTTGCCAGTTTTCTTTCAGTTTGTCGATTGCGCCATTCAATTCTTTTGGCTGTTGTGTGCCAATCAATAACTTTTTACCATTCTGAAATACTATCTGCAGGCCCCATGACCCTTTGATATTATAGGCCCTGTTTCCTGAGAAGGTTCTCCGATGACCCCAGCCACCGAATTCAAGTATGGCGTTATATTTTCTCACAACAACTTCTTTGACATCACTCTTTTCAAGTGTTTTGTAGTTGCTGAAATAGGGGAAGAACTTGTAACGAATACTTCCTTCGTCAACCTGAAGAACAAGTTCATGCAGGTGTAAAAGGATGAAAATCCCTAGTAGAATTGCAAAAATGATCACAGAAGTAATAATTAATGTGCTATCTGACATTGGCCGGCCTCCCCATGGTTCGCTAATAATTAACTGTGTATAAAGTCCTTTCCCAAATAGTCCTACAATTGGACAGAAAACAGCGATCAATAGATACCACGACCAGGTATACCTGAATGTCTGAACTTCTTCAAATAGGACTTTTCCTTTCATTTCTTAATTGTATAATGTCCCTGAATTAACAACAGGAGTCACGTCTTTGTCAGCACAGAGCACAACCATTAAATTACTGACCATTGCGGCTTTCCTTTCCTCGTCCAGCTCAATGATGTTTTTCTTGCTGAGTTCATCAAGCGCCATATCGACCATGCTTACAGCTCCTTCTACAATCTTATGCCGGGCGGCTACGATGGCTGTTGCCTGCTGTCTACGAAGCATGGCGCTGGCAATTTCTTCTGCATAAGCCAGGTACCCTATTCTGGCCTCCAATATCTCTATTCCGGCAATATGAAGTCGGTCCTCCACTTCTTTTTCCAGGGCCTCATTCACTTCATCAAGACCAGACCTTAGGGTCATCTCTTTTTGTTCGTCATCAAAATTATCATAAGGATATCGGGCTGCCATTTTTCTTACTGCCGCATCAGTCTGTACACGAACAAAATTTTCATAATTGGATCAAATCAACTTTTAGCGAGAGGTATCCTTTACCCGCCACACCAGGATGACCGAAATCATAATGGGATTCCCGATTTTATCATTGACCTTGACCCGCTCACTGTCAAAATTCCTCGCTCTCAGTGAAATGGACTTTTTGTAATAGAAGGGGTTCGCCCAAAAGAAACCGTTGGATTTTATGGTACCCTTGTATTTTCCGAAAAGCGTCAAAACCCTTGAACCATTGGGGCAAACAAAGAAAAACCCCGGGAGAATAAACAGAAAAGCTATAAGTGGTACTACACCTATTCCAGTTCTAATTGTTAAAATTGTTACAGCCAGGAAAACCACCTCAACTACTAACATAATATAGGCGGAGATCGGCTTATTTATTGTTTCTTTCGAGTTCATAGACTTTTTTTTAAGTGATATTATAATAATATCATTTTGATATACGTATGAGGAGTCAAAAGGTTAGGAAAAAAAACAGGGTCATCACCAGTACGCCATTCCTAACGACGTGCCGTGAAGATCAGGAATCTTATTTAATCTTATTTTAGAAGCCTTTGAAGATTAGGAGTACGATTGGCGATTTTAAATGCTTACTGTAAAGCTGATAAGGGATTTGAAAATGCTATCAATATTATTAGTGGAACCTCTTATTTAACATAATAAAAAAATTATATAGCGCCCATGTGGAATTAGAATTAGTCAACGTGTTTGTCAAACCAGGTTTTGAGGCGTTTCTTTAAAAACATGCGACCATAATCTGTCTTGAAATACTTCAAATCTTATGGCATCCTCGCCAAGGCGCTCAGGTAAATAGCACATTATGTAATGCCTGGAGGACAAACCATATTTGGCGGTGAGTTCAGGCAAGGCCGAATTCTGATGGGTTCACCTTTGTTCTCGAAATATCTATTGCTTTGTTTGTTATTTTTATCTGAAGCATTCATATTTAAAGGTTAATTATGAAGCACTTAGGCGCTGTTTTTCTGATCTTATTATTAGTGCTATTTGTATATCCATCATGTACCAGGGCGCAGGAAGTAGATGAAACCCGATTGGAGTTTTTTGATAAACAACTTGTATCCCTTCAGGTAGGAATGACTGTCTCCCAGGATCGCCGGTATGCCGCCTTCCTTTTTGAAAATAAAACCCTGAGAATATTTGATCTTACCATCTCCAAATTTGTCAGGGAATTACCGCTGGAATATGAGGAAATAGCTGAAATCAGGTACGCACGAGATGGCCTTCATCTCATTGTGATAGAAACTACCGGATTCCGGGTCATTGATTTGCAAACTGGAGAGGTGAAAATGACCAAATCCTATGAGAATAAACTCAATATAGCTGATGTATCACCCGTGGATGATGTTTTTGCAATTGGAACCAAGAGGGAGCTGGATATCTTTGATCTTACGACTTTTTCCAAAATACATTCCATTCCGGTTGAAAACGATGTTTTCGCCTTGTCCTTTCATCCTACCAGAAGTGAACTGCTTTACTATCCCCAGATAGGCCTGACGAAAATATTTAGTAAGAAAAATTCATCATTCATTTTTGATTATAACAATGGGGAAAAGGTCACTACGCTTGAAAAAGTAATGATGGCAAGCTATGATGCCACCGGTGAGCATGTGATTGGTTATTATGTAAACATCGCCGGCTATTATTTCTTTCACTACAAACCCGGTACGGATATGAGTCGTAGCTGGGTCTTTAAAGCATACACGAATGCAACTAGAAGGCAGAAAGAAAACAGAGGTGGCCTTGATTTTTTTACTAAAATCCTGCATCATGGCGACAAGGTGATCGGCTCAGGGGGCTACAGAGGTTTTAGTGTATTTCAAATCGGTGGAGGAGAGGTATTTACCACAAAAACAACCACGCGGGACCGGGGACAAAGTCGCCTGGGGATGACGAGCAATTTTTATGTTCACAGTCAGTATGCCATTAGTGATGATAAAGTACTGATCAACGCTTATGGGGACAATATCAACCAGATCTATAGTGTAAGCCAAAACAAAATTGTTGGCAATATCTTCACCGATGGTGACGCAGATTATGCCGTGGTCTCACGCGACGGTCGTTTTGATGGATCATCCAAGGCTTCGGAAAAACTTTACTGGACCTCACGAAAATCCTCCAGGAAAACCCCCGTATCCAGTACGTTTGAAAGAGGTTTTACCCCTGGGTTATTACTCCAGTTGTTGGACAGCAATGAAGTACTTGCAGATTTTGATATCGACGCCGAGATTGATCAGGTTCCGGCTATAGCCTTCAGCACATTTAATGGTTCACCTATCAAAAAAAGTGCGAATGTGGATGTAATACCTGAATTCAGCAGCAGTCAGAAACTGGTGACTTTTGACATTTCTATTACCGAAAATTTTGAAAATGTTGAGCAGCTTAAATTATTTCAAAACCGCAAGCTAATCGCCCTGGAAGAAAATCCTTCAAAGAACACCTCTTTCAGTGCAAGTCTGACCAGTTCATTCGGAAGTCAAAACTATTTTTATGTGGTGGCCACTTCAAAATCAGGAATTGACTCGGAAAAACAAAAACTCGTGGTCAACTATTCGGGGCTGACTGATTCAAAACCTCGTCTTTTCCTTGTTACCGTGGGCATCAATGAATACCGTAATCCAAAATACAACCTCAATTACGCCGTAGCGGATGCCGATGCCTTTAAAACCTCATTAGCCCGGGGCGCCAGCTCATTGTTTGATGGGATCCGACATATCGATGTGCGCAATGACAAATTCACAAAAGCAGGACTTATGGTTGCAATGGACCAGGTACAGCGAGAGGCCAGGGAACAGGATATGTTCATATTTTACTATGCTGGGCATGGGGTCATGTCAGAGGGAACGGAACGTAAAATCGAGTTTTTCATTGCACCCTATGATGTGACCCAACTTTACGGAAAAGATGATCTTTTATATGAAAAAGCCATCTCCGCAGGAGAGATCGAAGAGGCTTCAAGAAAAATAAATGCACAAAAACAGGTGTTCATTCTGGATGCCTGTCAGTCGGCCGGGGCCCTGGATGCTGTTGCCCGACGGGGGGCCGCTGAAGACCAGGCCATTGCGAAACTGGCACGAAGTACGGGTACATTCTGGATAACAGCCACAGGTTCAGACCAGTTTGCAACGGAATTTGAGTCGCTTGGTCATGGCATTTTCACCTATTCGTTAATTGAAGCCCTAAGTGGCAAAACCGACGGAGCCAATCCCGATAAAAGTATTACCGTCCGGGAGCTGACTACTTATATCGAGGCCCGTGTCCCGGAATTATCGGAAGAGTTCAAGGGTAAGTTGCAGTTTCCCTCCAGTTACTCTTTTGGCAATGACTTTCCTCTCGTGGTGTACGAGTAGGAAGCCACTGGGCTTTTACTTTTTACATTGATGAAAAAGTAAACAAAAAATATTCAGAATATTGACTTCGACCAGAAGCCAACGCATTCATAGTTGCCCACATTTTGTTCCACCTGCTGTAGCTGAAGAAATAGCTGGCTCTTTAGGCCTACTGTTAAAAATGTCAAAAGAAAGCTCGGATGTACCATGAAATGAAGGGAGTGCGTCTTGGATCGAAAAAAAGCCTTTTCCCTTAAACTATTAATCCCAATGCTCAACCCAAAGCTATCTTAACAACGCAGGACAACTTGTCCCGATTTATCGGGATTATATAACAGAGACAAATTCTTAAATTAATTCTCCATGGTCAATTTGAATATTCCCTTTCCTTCCACCCCAACATATAAAAAGCCATCCGGACCTTGTTCAACGTTTCTTACACGGCCAATTCCTGATGCAATTTTTTCCTGGCTTACAATTTTGCCATTTTCTACTTCCGCATGTACCAGATAGGCAAATTTTAACGAACCAATAATAAGATCTCCTTCCCAGCCCGGGTATTTATCGCCAGTAACGAAGGTCATGCCACAGGGTGCAATGGAAGGCACCCAATAGATGACGGGTTGTTCCATGCCGTCCCTGGCCGTAGCCTTGGCAAACTCGGTTCCATCATAGTTTATGCCGTAGCTAATGATGGGCCAGCCATAATTCCTTCCCGGCTGGATTAGGTTCACCTCATCTCCGCCTTGTGGTCCATGCTCATGTGACCAGATTTTTCCCGTAGCGAGCTCCATTGCCAGTCCCTGGGGATTTCTGTGCCCGTAAGAATAGATCGCACTTTTGGCTCCCTCCGTATTCACAAAAGGATTGGTTTCCGGAATGCTTCCATCATCCCGAATTCTATAGATTTTACCGTTATCCCGCTTTACATTTTGAGGGTATTCATCCCTGTTCCCCCGGTCACCTACAGAAAAATACAGATATCCTTCCCGATCAAACTCCAGCCTGCTTCCGAAATGTTGTCCTTTTGTGGTGTTAGGCTCAACTTTATAAAGAATGATTTTTTCTTTCAACTCATTATTTACCAGGGTAAATCGGGCGATTGTTGTATTTCCACCACTACCACCGCCCTCAGAACTGCTATAGGAGAGGTATATCCATCTGTTCTGATCAAATTGCGGATGCAATTCAATATCCATGAGTCCACCTTGTCCCTGAACATGGATATTCGGCACACCCCCTATTTTTTCTTCTAATATTTTGCCCTCACGAATGATTCTGATTTCACCTTCTTTCTCAGTCACCAGCATATCACCATTGGGTAGGAATACCATACCCCAGGGATTTGTCATTTTTTCTCCGATTTGTTCATACCTGATTTTATTGTCGTTGGGACTAATCGAGGAAGGCTGGGATTCACAGCCAAAACCAATAATTGTAGCACAGAGAAGCAGCTGAATGGATTTGATGTTCATGAGTAAAGTTTAAATTGAAGTTCAATGATATGAAACTATAATATACGGGAGAAAGGTTAAAAAGTAGCCCAACCTTTCTCTCTACTATATGAATTGGTGATAAAGTTAATATGATGAGTGCAGTCATCAGCTTTCTCCTGTCGGAGAGACTTTCATTTTTGAAAGGCCAAAAACGAAACAAAAAGCCTTTTGGAAAATCAATAACACACGGCCAATACACCGCCAGCAGACCCTATGGCCATCAGGCTGGCAACACGGCACTGTCGCTCATCCTCCGTGATTTTCCGGCCAGCTCTTCTTTGGGCCTTGAATCAATCTGCGTTAAGAAATTCAGTCACGTAAAGTTATCCATAAATCCGTGTTTGACGACGGCCTAAAAGCCGGAGGAGTTTGGATTTATTCAGGTGAAACAGACTGAATTTTAGAAAATTGATTCACAGCCTTGACTTTTTTGCTTCGTTTTTGTGTCAAGACAAAAATGAAGAATACGTCCTGTTTTGAAGAGCCCTAATCCACTACAATCATCCTTGTCAATTCCCTGGCAGAAAGCTTAAACAAACTGGAGCGTGGGAATCGGCCTACAACAGAAGTCTGCGCTAAAACTACTAAACCTCCATCAAGAGTTTGATGCAACGACCGTACATCAAAAGGGTTGGAAAAGCCCAAATAGTCAGTGCCCAACCATGTGCCATCGGTTTCGTCATATAATAGGATTATCACCTGGCCATTTTTTGTGGTGCTGGCATAAACCAGAACCGCCCGCCCATCGATGGTCATCCGCTCAATGTACACCTTGGCATCCGGCACCAACTCCAATATGGGGTTACCTGCCAAATCAGCTGAAGAACTGAGACCGGAAGTATTTAATACTGCATTAGGCAGCACGTAATTATCGCCAAAATTGAAATAGGCACTTAATAAATAAATATTTTGAACAAATAAACCGTGTAAAATGCTTTATTAACTCA
>JAQCLE010000010.1 GCA_027592755.1 Bacteroidota bacterium
CCTATCGCATGCCTCTTCGAATGGTATTACCGATTGCTCCACCGGGTTAATAGTCCAATATTGCTTCACGGAAACGTGCCCATTTCTAATTTTTAAAAAATGTGCTGCAGGCAGTCTATATATATTTTTGTAAAATGTATTTTGGGGCTGCTGAGGATTTGTGAGAACACCATATCTTAAATAGTGATAAACCATTTTCGTTTCTGGCTCCCGATGCCCATTCAAAGCCCACAACTCTTTCATTTCGGAGGCGAAAGCAAAGTAGTCGTTATTTTTTGTATAAAAGAATGGCTTTTCGCCGAATCTGTCTCTGGCACAAAAAAGCTCCTGCTCCTTTTCGTCCCAAATGGCAAACGAAAACATACCATCAAGATATGAAAGACAATTCTCTCTCTTGTTGTCAAATAATGCCAGAAGAACTTCCGTGTCAGAGTGAGATTTAAAAGTATAGCCCCTTTTAATTAGAGTCTCCTTTATTTCAACATAATTATATATCTCTCCATTAAAAGTTATTGAATATCTCTGGTCAGCATAATGCATTGGTTGGCTCCCGGCTTCACTAAGGTCAATGATAGACAACCTGCGATGACCCAACCCGATATTACCTTTTTCATTTACGTATTGCCCCTCACCATCCGGCCCTCTGTGAACTATTGTGTCAGTCATTTTTTTAAGCTGGCTTAGCTCAACTCTCTTACCATTGAAGCTTAAAATTCCGGCAATCCCGCACATAATTCCATTATTTATTAGAGGATATTTTATTGATTTTTCGGAAGGACATTTTTTTGTCTACATTATCTATGTTCAACTTTGACTCCTTTATTTTTAGTAGGTGGCTTAATCAACTCAAAAGTTTCTTCTTCCTTCTGCTATTTTTCGGAAAAATTTATGACCTTCCACACTTTCTTAATTGGTTCATTTGCCTTTTTTTTCTAATATAGCCTGATAGTCGATTTTTAAAGACTTAGCGATTTTTATTGGATCATGCCACTTTTCAACATACCGCCGGGATTCAATTCCCTTCTTCTTTATATCTCCTTTCCTTACTGTTAACCATTCTTTCAAAACTTCATAGATTGTATTTGGCTGGGCATTTATTATGGGAATCTCCTCTTTCATCTCTCTTGGGAGCAGTTGAATATCCTCTTCTCTCAAATAGCAAATCACTGGCTTGCCAAGGGCCATTAGTTCAACAGAAAGCCCTCCATAAAAGCCAACAAGCAATTGATCTACAAGTAAATCTGCAGTTTTATAAATCTCTTTTGCCTCTCGATTGGAATACCCTTCTACCAACGTATAAGTAAATCGGAAACCTTCGGATTTTAATCGTTCCATCGCTTCAATCAAATATCTTGTCCCCTTGACTGTACGATCACTTGGAGCGTGAACAACGTGGGGTTCTTCAATTAAATCATCAATCGGCAAACAACTCCATTCCCTTGGATCAACACTTGCATAAGCCATATACTTAGTCCTTTTGGGTAAAACATTTAACAGATCCGGATTAAGAGCATAAATCAAATCAGCATACCTGTCAAATAGATTTATCTCCTTTCTTTTATGAGAATCGGAAAAGAAAAGAGACGAATCGTAATCTTCTTCATGTGCGAAGTGTATCTTGTAGTGTTTCTTGACAAAATCCAGTTGTCGGGCATCATCCCCCTGATAGGTGACTGCTATCACTTTATTTAGCTTACGGGCAAATCTCAAATCCATTGCCATGGTCCTGGATAAGTAAATTGAATTGTAGAGTCTTCTAACAATCTTGGGAACTCTTCCAATATCCGACTTAAACTCTCTAGGTGCCAGCCACTGGCCGAAATTGTAGTGTATTATATCCGCCTTTGGAATTTCAGTAAGAATGGTTTTCCATCTCAGGTACTCGGCCATTAGCATACCAGTATCCTGAGAATAAATCACCTCATCGGCTTTATAATTAAATAAGTTTTGATGAAAAGTGATTGATTTGCTTTCGAGGCCTATTTCTTTTTCTGCTTTGCTAAGCCCCTGCGGATTTCCACCTATGGTTGTTGGACAATGTAATACCCGCATTTTAAAATTTGGTCATGCCCTTCATTAGCAATTATTTTACGCTAAATCCTGAACTCCTTGTAGAAATTTAATTTTAGGTGGGCATAATACTTTTTCCATTTTAGAGATGTCACATAATATATTATCTGACATCTCGAGTTTGTTTAAGAATAAAGGATCACGTTTCAGGAACTGACCTGCCGTTAGTGCAATATCTTTAATGGACAGAATTTCAGGTCCAGCGATATTTATTGTATCACTACCTACGAAATCCAATGTCTTGACTATTGCGGCCACGACGTCAGATACATGTGTAGGTCTTAGTGAAATTCCATCTTGGCCTTGTAATGTAATGGGGATATTGTTCTTCACTGAATCAAACAGTCTTGGCATAAGCATTGTACGTTTTTGCCCCTTCCCATAGACAAAAAACAATCTTAAACATACTACATTAAAAAGCTCTTTGTAATTATTGAGGAGTATCTCTGAACAATATTTGCTGGTTAAATAAAATCCCAGACTTGGCTGAAACGCTATATCCTTGTCTTCTGAATGATTGTGATCACCGGTCCCATAGATACCACCAGAAGATGAGTATATGAATTTTTCAGCGCCATTTTTCTTAGCGTAATCAGCGAGTTTCAAAGTACTGACTGTATTTACCATAAAAATATCCTCTGCCTTTTCGGGAAAATTTCTAAAACTTTCCGATTGGGCCAGGTGTATTATATAATTAATATTCTTTGGTAAGCTGTCGGTAGACCAATCTTTTGTAAAATCAATGTTAATTGGTTTTACATTCTTTGGTAACTTATCGGGATGCTGAGAAACAGCAAATAAATCATAATCCAATAAGCATAACTCCTTGATTAAGTGCGAACCTACCAAACCTGTTGCTCCGGTAATTAATAATTTCTTCACTATTTCAAATTTTATTTATCCCAAGCTTAATATTAACCTCATCAAAAACTTTTCCGACAGACTCAATTGAATGATACTTCTTAGTAAAAGCCAATCCCCTTTCGCCATGTTCATTTAAATTAACTTTCCCTTCGACTATGTCTTTTAGAACCTCCTTAATAGTGTCAAACCTGGCATTAATAAACGGCAACTCGTCTTTATCCTTAAGAATATCTGCTGAATAATACAGGTCTATTAGATCTTGTCTTAGATAACAAATAACTGGTTTATTCAAAGCCATACTTTCAAGAGCAAACATGGCATACCATCCAATGACCAGTTGATCCGCCACAACATCCGATTTCCCAATTTCCTCCAGAATCTCATTGTTCGGTCTTTTCTCCATTAAATTTAGCTGAATTGGATATCCCGCCTTTTGCAATTCATTGACCGCCTTTATTAAAAAAGATGTGCCCTTTATAGTTTTATGATTTGGCGCGTGTAATATTCGCAACGGTTTTTCAGATGAGAATACTCTCTTTTCGATGTATTCAAATGATGTTCTCAAATTATTAAACCTTTTAAGGTCAATCGAAAAGTGGGCTAACATTAATCGATCCCAATGGTAATTATAATCCACCCAATCACATCCACTTAGAACAAAATCTGAAGATTTGGTCCATCTTCTGATTTGCTTTTCAATTAATTCATATTTCTGATGAAATTCCGGGTAGTCAGCCGACATAGCATGCTTTAAAGGCAAATTTGCGCAGTATCTTATATCATATACATCAGCGCCATAGGGCATTACAACAACCTTAATTAGCGCAAGCTTTAATAGCAATGGCTCTAATTTTCTAAGTACCGGATAGGCACCCAACGGCCCTCCATTAAAATATATATATAAGCAGTTATACTTGAATAATGCTCGTGAGAATAACCATAAATCTAAAAGAAAGCGACTTTTTATTGAGAGCAAATCTCCCCTGTAATCGAATTCAGATGTGATAAAATAGACTGAATTAACAAAGGTCTCTGATTTATAGCCATATAATTGCAGAGCCATTTTATGATAAATGTTGTTGATCAAAGGTATTGGTCCCATTCCCACATCAAACTCTCTGGTTTTAAAACGGGATAAGATTGCAAGGAGACATAGCAATGGGAGTACGATGAATATGACGATCAACTGTTTGATAAAGAACTTTATTCTAAACATGATAAACATGACCTATCTTTATTTAACAGTAAAGATTTTATTGTTTTTTAAGGGGTGCTTCACTTTAGGAAGCCGTCTGTTAAATTCACTTGAGAGTGGATTGTAGAGATTGATTAAGTCAACATCACCACCCTCAAGTTTCTCAACGATTTTACCAAACAAATATTGAGCAGCATCATGACCATGATACTTCACCGCATAGTCACGACTTGCTTTTCCTAAATCCTCTCTTAGTTTTGGATTTGTAACAAGCTCCCTGAGAACATCCGTCAATGTTTCTGGACTTGCAGAAACTATCGGACATTCATTCAAAAAAGACCATCTCCTGAACGGAAGTGTGTAAGTTTCATCTTCCAAATTTGAAATTACCGGTAAACCAGCAGCCATTCCTTCAACCGCGTTGAGACCATGACCTGTAGCAATAATTTGTTCAACATGAATATCTGCCTTTTGCGTTAAAATATCATAGACCTCACTGTTTTGTTTCTTTTCAATCAAAATTAGTTCAATCTTAAGCCCTTCTCGTTTCAATAAATCAATAGAATTGATGATAAATTCAGTCCCTTTGAATCCTCGAAAATTTGGTGCGTGTGCTATCACAACCGTTTTATTAATACCATCTGCAATATTTTTGATCTTTTGTGGTCTCCATTTGCTTAGATCTAAATAAATCGGGTTCCACGAGAGAATATCCCATCTACCAATCCCATCCGGGCCCATGAGGCCGGGTATTACTATATCTGCTTCAGTGCACCAATAATCAACCCGCTTGGCGATTTTTTTTTGCTGTTTACTAAACATAGGTAAGGACATCATAAGTCCATGCATTAAGGACGTGGATCTGATCCGATGGTATATATAGGCATCCAATCCAAAAGGGAATACTATGATTCTCTTTTTGGCCATTTTCAATAAAAAAGATTCTAATTTCCAAAGGGCCGTATTCCCTAGAAAAAAACCATTAAAAGAGATTACGAAGTAATCGTATTTAAAGAGCGCCTCAATAAATCCAAAAAGTCGAGCCCACAAATTAGAAAACCACGGGAATGTGTCTTGAATGATACGGTCATAATCTAAACGAGTATTAATTGATGAACAAATTCCATCTGTATAAGTTTCGGATTTATAGCCAATCTCGGCCAATGCTCGCGACCATTTTGAATTATTGATGATTGGATCTGGTCCAAACACAAACCGTGATTTATTAAGTTTTAGGGCAAATAATCCAATTAAAAAACTACACGTCAAAACAACTAATATATATATCCCTATAGCTAAGAATTCAGCGACTTTTGAAACCAAAAATAATGGTGTACTAATAATTCGGAAGGCAATTCTAATTACTTTCTTGATCAATCGTATCATATCACTTCCCAATAGTCAAAGTATTTTCTCAGTAATCTATGACATTCACAATTTTATAGAATCCCAAAATTGAGCTTTCTACTTCTTGCGGAAATACTTTCCAATTTAGCTACATTCAAAATCAGATAAACATTATATTTTCATCTTGGAACTAGGCAGAGACTCTTCTACCCTTGTTTTTATCACTTCACCAAATGCATCACTAAGGATGATCAGATGACTTACAGGGCGAGATATTAAATCTTCAAAACTTTCAACTGGAATTTCGAACCCGTCAAAATATTGACCGTGGATGCCCGAGTTGTCATCGAACAATCTAACATTCGACTTTACTGATAGCATTGATAAATACGGCATTGCTCTTAAAGGAACATAACATCCCAGCGTATTCCCTGGCGATATGCCCTCTTCCATAAAATTGATTATCGAAGATGTTAATAGCTCCATTTTCTTGAGAACTTGTCAAAAAGTGCCACACCTGATTTGGGTTGCCATTGATTATCTGAAACATGAGCAAAACAATACAGAACTCCACCATACTCTGACTTCGTAATTTTGAGAGGCTCAAAACCAGCAGCCAAAACAACGTTCGCCAATGAATCCACATTAAAATAATTAAAGTGTTCATGGACTATCATTGACATATCGCCTCTCTCAATGAAGCTACTGCTATCCGGAACTGCAAATACAATCAATCCATTTTTCTTGAGGTCTTGCCTATGGAAAGCTAAAAAATCCGCTGGTTCCTGGGTATGTTCGAGAACATCATAATGAATAATTAAATCTACCTGCAAGGATTGTGTTTTTACCGGATAAAAGTCCGGGATTACCTCAATACCGAGTTCTTTGCTTCGTTCATGGGTTGTAGGACTCGGGTCAATTGCTATCACATCATAGCCCCTTTTTTGAAGTCTATTGAGGATATAGCACCCCCCAGCACCCACTTCTGCAATGGTTTTTGTGTCTGGATGGTATTCATTAATAGCATGAAGTACGAATTGGAGGAAATCGTTCCCATAACTTTCTGCCAAATCATGTCCTTCTTGAAGATAACCAACATTGTGATTTTCCTTATAGACCGTTTCAAGGTATTCCCAAGTTTGAGGGTTTGCAATCTGACTGATCAATTGGTACTCTTCTTTGAAACCAAAACTAAAGTCGACGAAATCCGGGACTGGATTTTGAGGGAAATTCGGTTCTTCGGTGTTTCGCCAATAGAACTGGAGTTTGCCAAGCTTAACTGTATTGTTCATATTCTATTTTTTTGTAAACACATTAGACTGTCTGTCTGAATAGAGTCTCTGTGCCAAACATCTAATGGTATTTTGGTTTGGTTATATTTCAATTGAATAAACAATTTGGGATTATGACTTCACTCTCTTCTTCTTGAACCTCTTCCCAAATATTTCTTCATTGCTAACTTGTATTTTTATTGGCACTTTATAAGAGGCTAAGTTACTTCGGCAGTGCATTTTTATCGCTTTGATTATCTCCTTTACTTCTTGCCCTTTGGACAACAATACTTTAGCACATACAATATTTCCTGTTAGGGGATGTTTCTCTCCAAAAACAATAACATCTTCCACCTCTTCAATTTCCAAAATCACATTTTCCACCTCTTGAGGAAATACTTTCTCTCCCCCAACATTGATCAATTCTGATTTTCGCCCCAATATCTTGAAATAATCTCCTTTCACTTCTACTGAATCTCCAGTTTTAAACCAACCATCTTCGGTAAAAGGACTTGGCGCATTCAAATAACCTATCATTGCCGAATCCGACTTTATTTCAAGCATATCATTTGATACTCGAACCTTATATCCTTCCCCTCCAATTTTTACCCATAACGAATCGTTATTCTCTGATTTAGACCTTAAAACCCCTAGCTCAATCAAGCCATAAGTCTGGTGAAATTTAATATCCGGGAAAATCTTATTCACCAATTGCAATAGGCTATTTGGCATGGGTTCGGCGCCATAAGTGATTAGCCTAAGACTGGTGAGGTCATGTCTCTTATAAGCCCTGCTAGCCACCAACATATTCAGGAACGTAGGAGAAGTAGGTAACAGCTCAACCTGGTGCTCCTCTATTAACTTACAAACGTAATCTGGTGAGCGTTCCTCTAACAACACCAGCTTTCCCCCATTTGAAAGTATATGAAACATGGTATTAAGCCCACCCCAATGATCAAACAATAGAAAATTGATTGTGACATAAATGGGCCTTCTGGTTTCAAACTTCTTAAGTAATTTATCAAAGTTATGAACTGCAGCTTTTGGCTTTCCGGAAGAACCGGAAGTAAAGAGAACTAGACCTGGTACATTCTCCTCATACAATTGTAAGTATAGCTCATTATCAGATTGTTCAGACTTGACTAATTCAATGTCATACTTATCCCCGATAATTCTAATGATGTAGTTGATGGCGGCAATCTCATACTTTTCATCGTTGATCTGCTGAAGTTTAATATCTAAGGGAACGATTATGGATCGCTTATTAATAAGACTAAATATTAATGAAACTGATTCTATGGAAAAGTCTCCTTCAACGGCAAAAACACAGTTTTCTGGATAAGAAGACAACACTCGATCCCATAATTCAATCCTAGAGAGCAGTTGATTATAAGTATGACTGTTCCCACGGTCAATTAAAGCCACATCATCCTTATAATTAGGTAAGTATTCGAAAATCTTTAGGTTACTTGCCATTGATAGCTTCAGAAATAACGATTTTGATGATTTTGAAATTCAACATATTACCTACGTCATCATCGGGAATAGATACGCCAAACTGTTCTTCTAATGCAATAATCAGGTTAAGATGCCTTATGGAATCCCAATTTTCGATAGAATCAGTGGAACTCTCCTCAGTTACATCTTCTTCTGGTATTTCAAATACCACACTCAGGGTGTTTCTAATTGCTTCTTTTATTTGTATATCATCCATTATTCAATGGTATTTAAATATTGATATTTTTTTTGATGAATTCTGGGCTGTTTGCTGAATAATCAAGAAGCTTTAATTTATAGGAAGTTTCATTATCAGTTTTCTGCGCAATGGCAAACCCATGGCTATGAAAAAAATCCTTAACCTGAGCATTTTTTTTAGTCTTTTTATATTTTGAGGTAATTGTCTGATAACCGTTTTCCTTAGAATGCATCAGCAAAAAGTCGAGGAAGCTATCCTCAACTCTCCTACCAAGTATCCGACAACTCAGCAGTAACGAATCGATCTCAACTGTTTTGTCATCTTCTTTCAATTCTTTAAGAATGCAAACTCCAGTAATACCTGAATTCCCAAAGCGATCTGAAACATCAACAGAAAAAACGGACATTACTGGGTTATTTATAAACTGAAGAATATCATTCTGAGTATACCGATAAGTTGTTAAATTGAATTGATTGGTTTTTTCCGATAATTGCGCAATTCGAGCAACATGATCATCATTATCTTTGTAAATGGTAATTGTCGTCTCCAATGTTGAAAGATATGAATCAATATTGCCCATGCTCTCTCTAAGCTTAGATCTCCTGACCTGATCCTTATAGCCCATAACCTTTTTAAGGTCTTCACCAAGCGGTTGCAAATTGAAATATCTACGGGCAATTTCGATCATTAGCGAGGGGTACAACTCAATATCTTTCGGTACCAAAACTGTCAGGACTTCCGGAAGACTGCTATTAATTAATCCAATCTCAAATTCAGAGTCATCTACAAAAACGAAACTATCAAGTCCAATATTCAGTTCATCAGCCAGAACTTTCAAATTATCGGATTTATTATTCCAATTGATTTTCTTGGCCACGATATTATCCTCACTGAGAACCATGTCGCGTTTATTTCTGAACACGCCCTCAACATCACGATGATTATTCTTGCTGCACAAACAGATCAGAACACCCTTTTTACTTAGGGATACAATAATGTTTTGGATGATATTATAATAAATCCCTATCTCACTTTTTGGGGAAATGTCAATACCCTCTAAACCGTCTTCTCCAATCACTCCCTTCCAAAGTGTGTTATCGCAATCCATAATCAGAGCTTTCTTTAGTCTACCAGTTCTTTTAAGTAGAATGTTGTGAATAGAAGAAACATACTTTTTGAAAAAATCTATCTTATACAGTGCCTTATATCTATTAAATTTTTGTTTGTCAAGAGCATTACCAATGCCAAGAGAAGCTACCAGACCCTTGGTATCTATGAGTTCAAAATTCTGCGGCTTATTTTCTTGGATGAAGCTGTTTAATTCGCCTTCGACGATTTGCACATTCGATTTAGTATGAATTAACTCATCGAACCCATATGAGGAAAATTTATTGAGCAGTACTAAGGATTGATCGGCGAGGTTTGAAAATAGGAGCCTAATCTCATTCTTATGTTTTTCTATAGTTTCATTCACCTCGCCCTCTTCCATCAACTCACATTTTATGAAGAAGTCATTAGTAAAATTGATCATGTCATAAAAGATGATCACCATATCGTGCTTAAGAACATTAAAGGAATCCTGCACTACGTTGTCATAATTGCCTATTGTAATGGTTGGATTGAGATTTATTGACTTTAAAGCGAATTCCAATATTTCCTTAATTGGATTTATAGTTAAATTAGTTAGTAGGTGAATTTTAAAATCAGCATCCATGGAAGTTTGATCAAACTTTCCATTTGCCTTCAAAATTTCAGGATAGCTAAGTGAAGTCAGGTTATAAAGTGAATTGGCCTCCATTTATACGAATATTCTCTCCTGTAATAAAGTTTGATTTTACCGATGCCATAAATCCAACTGTACCGGAAATATCCTCGACTTTTGTCAATCGTCTTAGAGGAGTTTGTGAAGCTGTTATCAGCTTTATCTTTTCAGGAATATCAGCCGTCAATTCAGTATCTGTGAGTCCGGGCGAGATCATGTTGACTTTAATCCCTTTTGGGCCAAGCTCTATCGCCATTGCCTTAACCAGACCATGCAGGGCTGCTTTGGCAGTTATGTAATGCGCCCAGTCTGTATTTGGTTTGTCGACCGCTATGGTTCCGATGACAATTATTTTCCCATCCCCCTTTTCTAAGAGACCCAGGAATGTTTTGGAGGTTTCAAAAACAGATTTTACATGAAATTGTACCTGTTCTTGAAAGTCTGACCAGGTAAGTTTTGAAAAACTGATTTTAGGTATTTTAATAGATGAACAATTCACCAGTACATCCAGTCTTGGAAAGTAGCGCTCAACCGCCCCCAACAAAGTATCGATATCTTCTTGTCGGGTAACATTCCCACTGACCATCGAGGCCTTGCCATCATTACCTTTAATGTTCGATAATATTTCTTCAGCTTTCTTCTTGTTTGAATGGTAGTGAACAAAAACATAGAATCCATCTTTGGCCAGTTCATAACAAACAGCCCTTCCGATTCCTCCTGTTCCTCCAATCACGAGGGCAACTTTAATTTCTTTTTGTTTAGTTGATTGTGCTGAAACTTCTTCCAACATCTCAATCATCTTTACTTTGGCCAAACCACGCGTTACAGTCTGTCTGTCTTGATTTTTAATCTCGATTTTAAGCTCAAGAATCTTTTCTGCATCAAATTTTTTGATAACCTCTGCAGTGACTGTTAATTCATCGCCTACCCAAACTGGTAACAAAAACTCAAGACTTTGCGAAAACCACAAAGCTCCATCCCCCGGTAATTTAGTTCCAATAACTGTTGAAATGAATGAGGCACCCAGCATTCCATGCGCTACTGGTTTTTTATACGGAGTTGTCTTGGAAAATTCCGCATCGACGTGAAGCCTATTGTCATCTCCCGTCAGATCAACAAATTTTTGGATGTCTTCTTGGGTTATTATGTGTTTGAGTTGTTCTTTATCCCCTATAGCAATACTCAAATACGATTTTATCATTATTTTAAATTAGTATTTTTTTTTTAAATGTGCTACAATTAGACCCACGGTTAATCTCCTCTTTAAAGATTAAATAAGGTTTAAGTGAACTTCCAAATACTTGCACCAAAGTTGAATCCCGCACCAACTCCAGCAAATAGAACCGTATTTCCTGGTTTTATTTTACCAAATATCATGGCCTCACTGAGAACAATCCCTACACTAGCTGAACCACAATTGCCAATTTCCTGAACATTAGTATAAGTCTTTTCACCAGGTATTTTCAATTTGGCCATAACATAATTTATCAGGTTGAGGTTTGCCTGATGAAACAAACAAAAATCAATATCATCTATGTCCATAGAAATTTTAGTCAACAAATCTTTTATGAGAATGGGCATATTGGTAACTGCCTGCTTCCATGTAGCTAAACCATTCATTTCCATGAAATCTATATCTGGAGAAAAACTCCTTTTACTAAAAGGAAAGCTAGATCCGCCTCCACGAAAACGAACCGATTCATAGGTAGAGCTATCTGTTTTAAAGTGAGAATTAATTATACCTGACCCTTCGTCGACTTGTCCCAATAAAGCTACTCCCGCTCCATCACTGAAAAAAATTGCAGTTTCTTTATCTTTCGGATTTATATACCGAGTGTGTAATTCTACGCCTATGACAAGGGAGTATTTAACAGATTGGTCAACACGCATCCTATCTGAGGCAATAGTAAGTGCTGTAATAAATCCTGTACAATTTGTATTAATATCAACTATTTGAGCTTTGGTACATTTCAATTCTTTTTGAATCTTGGCTGAAACTGGAGGAAACATATAGTCTGGAGAGAATGTCGCGACTGCGATTAAACCAATATCTTCACCTGAAATATTATTTTCTTCCAGAACTTTTCTCGCAGCCAAAATTGACATATTAGATGCTGAATCGTCTTCTGTTGCTATATATCTGCGTTTTATACCAGTTTTTGAAACTATCCATTCCGGGTTTACGTCAAGCAGGATTTTACACAAATCCTCATTTGATTGGACATTGTCCGGCAGGTAATGTCCGGTTCCTACAATTCCAACTCCGTACTTAATCATTTAAACTGGTTTCCAAAAAACCAACAAGTTCAATATTATTTCTTTTGATTCCCTGTAAATATTCTGACTCACCATGTCCGGGAAGAACCAGGAATTTCCCTGGGAACATTGTAAACATTTTGAGAATCGAATCCCTAAGCTTATCCCTATCTTCTCCCGGAAAACTATTAAATCCTAATCCCTTTTTATAAATGATATCACCTGAAAAAAGATTAGCCCCAGTTCGTATTACGCAACTCCCGTATGAATGGCCCGGTAAATTATAGATATCTATATCAAATCCATGAATAGCCTTCTTTTCGTAATCTTTAGTGAATAAAAAATCCGGAACTGGTGTTTGGATTCTTTTATCTATTCCCGCGACTTTCATGTAGAAATTAACTGATCTAGATATCTTTATATCCGCTTCATGCAAATAAAAAGGTATATCATTATACTTTTCCTTTAAAAATGAAACGCCAGCAATATGATCAAAATGGCCATGGGTGGATAGAATTGCCACTGGCTTTACGTTTATTTTCTGTATTTGATCATATATCCAACTTTCATCCAGACCTGGATCTATTATCAAACAATTTGTTTCATTGTGATCAGTTAAAATATAGGTATTAGAAGGAAATATTTTATTCCTTATCAAATGAATCATACTAATTTATCCCCCCCAAATACACTGTTTGAGATGTTATATAGGAACTTTTATCTGATGCAAAAAAATCTATTACGTTAGTAATGTCATCAATATTAGCGTACCTCGGTACGGGTAATGCTTCAATTATTTCATCAATTTTTTCTCGAGGTAACTGGTTAAGCATATCCGTTTCAATCGCAGTAACTCCCAAAGTATTACAAGTAATGTTTAGCTTAGAAAATTCTCGTGACATTACATTAGCTAATGTTCTGACGCCAGCCTTTGTCGCTGCGTAAATTGAATCGCCCATAGGCTCCAAACTTGCCGCCATCGAGCCTATATTTATTATCCTACCATGTTTAAATTTTCGCATGATTTTAACTGCCTCGCGAGAAACAAAGAAAGTACCCAGCAAATTAGTATTTACCATATCTTCTGCATTCTGAATTGGCATAATCATAGCGTATTGTGATGTGAGTACCGCCGCATTATTTATAACAATGTCGATCCTACCATGATCCTTCACAATTTTTCTGAAAGTTGAATGGATATTACTACCTTTTGATATGTCGCATGAATAATGAAAGTACTTGCCATCACACGAAAAATCGGACTTACTCAATCCCAGTACAGTGGCTTCATTGGCAAGAAAGTATTTTACTAATTCTTTACCAATACCTCTTGATGCCCCAGTAACTAAAACAATTTTATCTCTATAATTCATATTTGTTTAGACAATTCCTCTATGTAATCGACTAAAGTCTGAATCGTATCAAATGGAGAAATTTCTCGAGTCATAGCCCTGTCGTCAGTTAAACACATTTCTTTATCATATTGATCAGCTAGGATTTCCTCTAAGTCAACAATTACCGAAACCAACGTCATTGAATCTATCTCAGAGCCATTGCCAAATAGTATGGTTTTATTATCTACAATAAATCTGTCTGATTCTGGTAAAGTGTCTACAACTTCCTGAACAACATTCTTAACTATCTCTCCAACTTTCATTTTAATAATTATCACAATATATTTGATACGTCCACAACATTTAAAACTCTAAAAGGGTTACCCATTCCATAACTGCCTTCGGAAATACTCCTGGTAACAATTGAGCCTACTCCAACAAAGACACCCTTTTCAACCCTTACATTTTCAGTAATACAAGACATGGCTCCGATGAAACAATTCTTACCAATTGTTGCATTTGAGAGAACAAGACATAAACTTGTAATCATAGATTGCTCATGAATTCTTGAAAATGGCCCAATAGCAGAGTTTACAGCAACAATATTAAATCCATCCAAAGTTGCATGATTGCCTATTGCCACTCCCGGATGAATAATGCACCCTGGTCCAATAATTGCACTATTATCAATAGAAGCATTTGGATGAATAATACTCTCAAAGCACCCATAATCAAGTTCTGTATTAGATAAAATTTCATGCCTGATCAACCTCGTTTTCATGGATCCAATACCAAAGACAAATTTGACTTGGCCTTTAAATTCTTTGGCCTTTGATATTTTCCCCAGCACCGGGATCCCCATAATATTTGTATGATGTAATTTCTCATCGTCATCTAATATGCCAACTACATCATATCGTTTATTAACAGCATTGATATCGGTTATTATTCCAATAATCTCAAAAAATGCTGTTGACCCTCCAATTATTACTAAATCGATCATGTTATTTTAGATTGACTTTAAAGAAACTTCCTACACCACCACTCAAAGTTCATAAATGACCAAATCAAAAGGCGGTGATTTATGTGATCTTCAGTGTGCTCCTTTACAATTTTTTGAATGTAATCGCCATTAATAAACTCGGTACTACAGGTGCTTTTGTTTAAGAGCAGTTCTTTAATATAACTGGCATTCTCTCCACGATACCAACTTTCGTCCGGCGCCGAAAATCCCTGCTTTTTCCGATTAACAATTTTCTCGGGAACAAAATCCATCATCGCTTTTCGAAGGACATTCTTCCCATCATCAAACTGACGATATGCCCTTTTCTTCCCTGCAACATTTTCATCAATAGAGGCTATTTCCTTCTGTAAATTCCCGAGTTTGTGCCTAACCGGTATTTTCATTGCAAAATTAACCAGGTCATTGTCCATAAAGGGAAATCTCTCTTCAAGCCCATGTGCCATAGCCAATTTATCTCCTACCAAAAACAGGCCTGGTAAAAACGTTTTAGCTTCAAAATAAAGTGAGTTGCTTATGTGTTGCTCAGGTGTGTCATAACTTAATGAAGTATTGAACGTAAAGACCCTTTCAAATACTGTTCTTGGATAACTTGGATCAAGTTGATCAAATGTATCAGGTTGATACAATTCCTTGCGCTGATCATCCGGAACTAGCCTTTGCCAGAATCCGTAATACTGGTTAAAAAATTCCTGCTGGTTCAGAGAATCAAAAACTCGATAATAGCGCCATGGGTATCCACCGAAGAGTTCATCTCCTCCTGTCCCTTGCAAGCAAACCTTTACAAACTTTGACGCTAATCTTGCTATATAATAATTGGGATAGGACATGCCTACCCTTAAATCTTCCAAATGATATACAAGTTTAGAAAGTGACCAACGTAAATCTCCCGCATTCATAACTTGTTCGAAATGCTCTGTTTTGAAATGATTGGCCATTAGTTCTGCATCTCTCCTCTCATCATAATTGGCTTCGACGCCTGTCACCTCACTCATATCAAAACCACATGTGAAGGTGGATAATCGATCTAATTGGGACGAAGCAACAGCGGTGATTGAACCACTATCCATCCCTCCAGATAAGTAGGAACCCACAGGAACATCCGATATCATTTGCCGAGTTACCGCCTGTTTGAATAGCCGCTCAGTTTCTTCCTTGGCATCATCAAAAGTCATTGTCTCATCTGGTTCTGTGAAATTATAATCCCACCAGGACTTATGTTTGACACCTAAACTCTTAGCATTCACTTTAACTGTATTAGCTGGGGGAAGCATTATGACACCCTTAAATAATGTCTGAAAGCTAAAGACATTTTGGAAAGTAAAATACTCATTCAAAGCCTCATAATTGACTTCGACTTTGAATTGTTTGCTAGCAATAATGGCTTTAATCTCACTTGCGAAAATCAGTGTGCCCCCACCAAACCAATAATACAGAGGCTTAATACCATACCTATCTCTACTTAAATAGAGTTGCTTCTCTTCGCTATTCCAGGCCCCAACAGCGAACATTCCATTTAATCTCTCAAAAAAAGAAATACCAAAAGCCGACAATCCTTCAACAATCACCTCAGTATCTGTATTACTATAAAATGTATGTCCCAGGGAACGCAACTCCTGCTTTAAATCCAGAAAATTATATATACACCCATTAAACACAATGTTCCATTTACCATCTTTGGAACTCATGGGTTGGGCTCCTTTTTCGGAAACATCAAGAATGGCAAGTCTTCGATGAGCTAATCCAATGTTATCTTTTATGTATATCCCGTTTCCATCAGGTCCCCTGTGTGAAATTGCTTCGGACATCCTAAGTATCTCATCTCTAACGACTGGAGCTCCAGTTAAATTAAAATATCCAACTATTCCACACATAATTAATTAAATATTCCGCAATGTATTAACAACATATTGGAAGTCTTCTTCAGTCATTTTGTTATGGAGTGGAATCGCCATTGAAAAGTCATTGGCATTTTTTGCATTCACGAAATCCTCCGGCTTTATTCCTAACCTTTTTGCATAGTAACTTAACATATGAACTGCATGAGTGCCTGGTCTGGTAGATATTCCTTTCTCAAGTAATATCCTCATTATCTCGTTTCTTGGGGCCTGAGATTTTGTCTCATCAACCATGGTCACATATGATTGCCAACCGTGCCCATACTGTCCGGAATATTCCGGCAGATGTAACCAATCCAAAGCCTTCAATTGTTCGTTGTAATACGATGCCCACTTAGCTCTTTCATTGATAAATTTATCCAGTTTCTTAAGTTGCACGTTGCCCACTGCTCCTTGAAGATCTGTCATGCGATAGTTATAGCCAAGTTCATTGAAATCAGGTAGGATGAAAGGCTGGGGTCCATTGTGTCTTTGCTCTTCCGAAATTGAAGCTCCGTGATTTCGAAGTATCCCCAATCTGGTGGATAGTTGATCATTATTTGTGGTTATCATTCCACCTTCACCAGTTGTGATCGATTTTCTAGGGTGAAAAGAGAAACAAGCCATCGTACCCAGACTACCAACCGGAGTTCCTTTATAAGAAGCGCCGGCTGCACATGCAGCATCTTCTATTAGAGCTATATCACCTGATACTTTTTTAATTTCATCCATGTCAGCACTCAAACCAAAGAGATGTACACAGATAATTGCCTTGGTTTTTGACGTTATTTTATCTTTAAGCCCTATAGGATCGATATTAAAAGTATGAGGATCAATATCCGTAAAAACCACTTTTGCTCCACAATACAACACTACGTTGGCGGTTGAAACCCAGGTAAATGCTGGAACTATTACTTCATCACCCGGCCCAATATCTAATCCAACTAAGGACAAATGAAGGGCCGTTGTAGCGCTAGTAACTGCAACCGCATGTTTCACTTGATGTCTTTTGGCAAATTGTTCTTCAAATTCCTTAACCATCGGCCCGGAGGTCAACCACCCAGATGTAAGAGGCTCCTTTAAAGCATGCCACTCCTCCTCCCCAAGCTGAGGTTGTGATATTGATATCGTCTTTTTGCTCATATAATTAACCTATCTTAAACATTTACTTCTTATCAATCCCAGATTGAATTCGCCATTCAATCAATTTCTGAAGCCCCTCTTCAAGTGAGTATTTATGATTAAAAGAGATGTCTCTTTTAGCCTTCTCAGCTGATCCTATTCTATTCTTAACCAATTGCCTTGCATCATCAGCGGTGTATGGTATGTAATTAACTCTTAAATCAGATTTTTTCAACGTTAATATTGTCTCGCATAATTCCTTAATGGTCGTCTGCACTTCTGTACCGACATTATAAAAACCAAAATCAACCGGACTGGTAAGCGCAGAAACATTTGCACTGGCCACATCTTCCACATAGACAAAATCGTAGGCTTGAGAACCATCACCATTTATTTGTGGAGCCACATTTTCCTCAATTTTATTTAGCATTATTGGAACCACACCACTGTAAGCGGCGTGCTGGTCTTGTCCAGGGCCATAAACATTCATGTAGCGAAGACCTACCACTTTCAATCCATAACGATCGTTAAATGCGGTGATCATTGCCTCCCCTGCTATTTTGGTTGCTCCGTAAAAATTCTTGTTGTTGAAAGGATGGTCTTCCTTCATTGGAACCTGCACCGCATCACCATAAACCGAAGCTGAAGATGAATAGACTAATTTCTTGATTTTGTGCTTGACACAAGCTTCCAACACATTGAAAGTCCCTCCAATATTCACTTCAAATGCGGTTCTTGGAAAGTCTTTACAATGTAGCAACCACATGGCAGAAAGGTGGAAAACATAATCAATCCCTTGCATTGCCTTGTCTAATACATCTGTTTCCCTAATATCACCCCCATAAGGAAATATAGTGCATCGTGAATCTTTCAACGAATCAGATAAATTTTGAATCTTACCTCTCGTGAAATTATCATAAATGAGCACCTCCTTTACGGGATGCCTTAGCAGTTCTGATACCACGAAACCTCCAATAAATCCTGCACCTCCAATAACAAGAATCTTTGAATTTTTTAATTCCATATTTTATTTAAGCTTAATTTTTTTCCAATTGGATCTTGGTTGTAAATATCCCTGGACGGTAGCCCAAGGGTAATCTTTACCTTTTTCTGCAGACTCCTTTCGGATCTTGAACCTCATGAAATTATCTATGAAATCAATATCCGAACCAGACTGAAAATGAGAGGCAGATAGGCCAAATGAATAATCTCCAGGTAAGAGAGTTTCATCTATTGATACAACTATCTCGTGTACTCCTTTTTCAATCAGTCGAGGCTTGAAATCAGTACTGCCAAGATCTTTTATTATTATTTGGCCAAACATGTTAACTATATATAAACAAATGACGACGTCATTTATATCCTGAAAAGCCTGAAATTGAAATTTAACTTTCAGCATCTCTTGAAACAGAAATTCCCTTTTTATTTCACCATCACCTCCAATTGGCACCAAATATGTAAACCTTCCTTCTCCAGTACCATGTATACTCAAATATTCGGGAATTGTACCATCTAGGGTACTACTGTCTGAACCGTCCGATAAATAGCTGGAAATTATATGGTCAGTCTCACCATGCTCCATCACTTTTCCATTTTTCAGATAGAGAGCGGAACTACAAAGAGCTCTAATAGATGACATGTTGTGGCTTACGAAAATGATAGTTCTACCTCCTCCCTGGCCTAAATCAGTCATTTTTCCAATACACTTCTTTTGGAATTCGGCATCTCCAACTGCCAATACTTCATCAACAATTAATACCTCTGATTCCAAATGTGCTGCAACCGAGAATGCCAGTCTGACATACATTCCTGAAGAATATCTTTTGACTGGGGTATCAATGAACCTTTCAATAGCAGCGAAATTAACTATCTCATCAAAACAACGTTGTACCTCATACTTGCGCATGCCAAGTATGGCACCATTTAAAAAAATATTTTCTCTCCCCGTTAATTCAGGATGAAAGCCGGTACCGACTTCCAATAAGCTTGCTATGCGACCTTTTAATTTTATTGTTCCATTTGTAGGTGATGTAACTCGAGAGAGAATCTTGAGTAAGGTGCTCTTGCCTGCTCCATTTCTACCGATAATGCCTAATCTATCGCCCTGTTCGATACTGAGATTTATATCTCTAAGGCTCCAAACCATGTCGCTTATTCCTGCAACTGATCGGTCATTATCTTCAGTGATTTTTAAAAAAGGATCATCCTTTCCCCTGGTTAATGCCCACCACCTTTCGATATCTCTTGATAACGTTCCAGTGCTGAATTGCCCTAATTGATATGCCTTTGAGAGGTTCTCTATCTTTATAACAATGCTCATCAGACCGTATCTACAAAGCTCTTCTCCACTTTATTAAAAATGATCACTCCGGCAAATAGGATTACTAATGTTATAAGAAGACTGTAAGCGAACTTTGATAGATCGAATACACCTTCGCCAAACAAACCCAAACGCATGCCTTCCACAATGAATGAAAGTGGATTTGCCGCTATTATTGAATACCATTTGCCGGAGAGACTACTTAATGGATAGACCACCGCAGTGCCATACATAAGAAGTTGAACACTAAATTGAACTAACAATGCCAAATCACGATATTTAGTAGTTAAGGCGGATACAATCATTCCTATTCCTAAGCCCAATAAGGCCAATACGGCCACTAAAATTGGATAGAGAAAGACGTAACTAGTGATATGAGGTTTCCAACCAGTTAGAATGAAGAATATGTAGACTATGATAAGCAGAAGAAATTGCACACCAAATCTTACTAAATTGGAAACTACAATGCTTAAAGGCATAATTATCCTAGGAAAATAAACTTTCCCAAATATTGCTACATTGTCCTGAAACACCCTGGATGTCTTAGTGAGGCAATCTGAAAAGTATGTCCAGGCAGTAATCCCAGTTAGATAAAACAATGGTTGGGGTATTCCATCTGTTGATAATCCGGCTAAGTTTCCGAAAACAAACACATAAACTCCCATAGTAAATATCGGCTGGATAAAAAACCATATTGGGCCAAGAATGGTCTGTTTATAAAAAGAAATAAAATCTCTTTTTACAAACATCAGCAGAAGGTCGCGATATTGCCATATCTCTTTGAGTCTAAGGTCCAACAGACCCGATTTAGACTCAATAATTTGATCCCAATCTCCGGGAGATTCAGCGGGTACATCCACTTCTATTATAGTCACTTTAGTAATTGAATGGATGCTTAGTCAGTTTCACTCCAGCCAAGGGATGATAATCACCCTTCAAACCAATTGCTGTTTGATGTCTTATGCTATGTACGAGTTCTATTGATGGTCTTGCATGATCAAGTCCAAATCCTGCTCCATTAAGGATATGCTTATAGCTATGTGTGTGAAGTTCCGTAAAACCATCACTGAATTCTATCTCTTCTCCTTCCATTGTTAGAGACCTATAGGTTCTGCCACCCTTTGCCTTCACCAAGTTGGGCAATGTATCGGCATTAATACTTAAAAACCACCTCACTCTTGCTTTTTCAAATTCCAAATAGCCTGCTGCTCTGTCATGCGTATGAAGATGTACTATGTTTCCTTTAAGGGAACCAAATACCCAGGACAGCATATCATAAAAATGAACTCCAATATTAGTTGCAATACCTCCGGATTTACTCACATCACCCTTCCAACTTGTATAGTACCAATGTCCCCTGGAAGTGATATACGCAAGATCGATATCATGAACTTTCCCTGATTTATCCTCGTCAATCCTCTTTTTCAACGCTATTATGGATGGATGAAGTCGCAACTGAAGAATATTGTAAATCTTATTACCAAACTCTTCTTCAATTTCTTTCAGGGCATCAATATTCCATGGGTTTAAAACCAGTGGTTTTTCACAAATAACATCCGCTCCAACCCGAAGGCCAAACCTGATATGAGCATCATGCAAATAATTCGGTGAACAAATACTTACGTAGTCAAGCTTCTCACCAGTTCGTTTTAACTTTTCAATGTGACGGTCAAATCTCTCGAATTCAGTGAAAAAATCGGCTTCAGGAAAATGGCTGTCAATTATGCCTACACTATCAAATTTGTCTATGGCCGCAACCAACTGATTACCAGTTTCCTTAATGGCTTTCATATGCCGCGGAGCTATGTAGCCTGCTGCACCTATTAATGCAAAATTTTTCATCTAAATGATCTTACTTACCTGATTATCTTGAAGAGAATATTTTTGACCAGATTCGGAGCAAACGGCAATTCCATCTTCGAAATGAAGCTTGTGGCCGAATTCGCTCATCCAACCTGTTTGCTTTCCGGGGTTACCAACTACCAGGGCATAATCAGGAATCGTCTTCGTTATAACTGCGCCTGCGCCAATAAATGCATACCTACCAATGTCATTACCACAAACAATGGTGGCGTTAGCTCCAATTGTTGCTCCTTTACCTACATGGGTTTTTGAATATGCATCTTTTCTGATAATAGCACTTCTTGGATTAATAACGTTAGTAAAAACCATCGATGGACCAAGAAAAACATCGTCATCACATGTCACACCTGTATAGATTGAAACGTTGTTCTGCACTTTCACATTATTTCCAAGAACAACTTTTGGTGAGACTACCACATTCTGACCGATATTACAATTTTTACCAATCTGACAATCAGGCATGATATGACAGAAGTGCCATATCTTCGTCCCATCTCCTATTTTACAACCTTCGTCTATTACGGCAGAGGGATGTCTATAAAAACTGTTCTTCATAATATCACGTTATTTCCCAACCAAGCCTTACAAACGGCCATCTACAATATCTGCGGGCAAAAACCCCTTGACATCATAAATCACAGATATTTTTTTGAGAAGTGTTTTAACATCTATCTGACCAAACTCTTCATGAGCTACAGCCAGTATTAATGCATCAAATTTTAATTCTGGTAATTGGTTTGAAATTTCAATCCCATATTCATGCAATACTGCTTCCTTATCAGTCCATGGATCAAAAACAACAATATTTGCTTTATAGCTATTTAATTCTTTGAAAATGTCAATAACACGGGTATTTCTAACATCAGGACAATTCTCTTTGAAGGTAAATCCCATTAACAAAATATCAGCATTCCTGATTGAAATACTCTTTTTCAACATCAATTTTACCACCTGATCAGCTACATAAGGCCCCATACTGTCGTTTAGTCTCCTACCCGATAGTATTATTTCAGGATGATATCCAACCTCCTGGGCCTTTTGAGCCAGGTAATATGGATCTACACCGATGCAGTGTCCCCCTACAAGTCCAGGTCTAAATTTCAGAAAATTCCATTTGGTCCCGGCTGCTTCTAATACTGCCTGGGTATCAATGTTCATCAAATTAAAGATTTTTGATAGCTCGTTGACAAACGCAATGTTGATGTCCCTTTGAGAATTTTCGATCACTTTGGCCGCTTCAGCCACTTTAATTGATGGGGCTAAATGTGTTCCTGCAGAAATTACAGATTTATATAATTGATCAACCAATTGAGCAGCCTCAGGTGTAGATCCGGAAGTGATCTTCAGAATTTTAGCCACTGTATGCTCTTTATCACCAGGATTGATTCTCTCAGGAGAATAGCCGACAAAAAAATCTTTATTGAAAACTAAGCCAGATGTATTTTCAAGAACTGGCACGCATTCCTCCTCTGTAACTCCGGGGTAAACAGTAGACTCGTAGATAACGATATCATCCCTTTTTAGGACCCTGCCTACCGTTTCACTCGCCTTGTAAAGTGGTCTTAAATCTGGCCTGTTGTGTTTTTCAACAGGAGTTGGTACGGTCACAACATAAATATTGCATTGCACCAATTTGTTTGGATCAGAGGTGGCCGTTAATCCAACAGCTATATTTTTTGAGAACAGCACCTCAGACAGGCTCAAATAATCTACTTCTAAGGTGGTGTCATGGCCATCATTCAAATCACTGACCCTTGATTCGTTAATATCGAAACCAATTACTTTATATTTTTTTGCAAACTCTACGGCCAGGGGTAATCCAACATAACCAAGACCTATCACGCCAATGATGGCATCGTCAATATTATTCATTATTCGTTTTTTGAAGAACCTCAATCAAGGCTTCCACCACCTTATCCTGGTCAGAATTATTTAAAAAAGGGTGCATCGGTAAACTCAGAACATTTCTTGATACTTTTTCTGAAATCGGGAAATCACCCCAGAAGTATCCCAAATCTTTGAAAACCGGCTGCTCATGAACACATTTTGGATAATAGATACCTGTCGGAACTCCTGATTGTTTTAGTGACTCACTCACCTGATCCCTGTTAGGGATGGTTATGGTGTATTGGGCATAAACATGCGTATTTCCGGGCAAGGTTGCAGGTGTTTTACAATGATCCTGGAGTAGGGCGTTGTATCGATCTCCGATTGATGATCTAAGCCTCACTTCTTCTTCGAAATAGTCCAGCTTGGCAAGAAGAATAGCGGCTTGTAGGGTGTCTAACCTTCCGTTTGTCCCAAGGTATTGGTGATGATGGCGTTCAAGACCACCATGAGTCCGTATGGCTCTCATTCTATCCGCAAGTGCAGGGTCATTTGTAAATAATGCACCACCATCCCCAAAACACCCCAAAGGTTTGGCAGGAAAAAAGCTTGTACTGCCAATTGCAGAGGCAGCACCACTTCGAACACCATTTTGCGTTGCTCCAAAACTTTGAGCTCCATCCTCAATAACCACAATATTGTGTCTATCTGCAATTTGGTTGATTGAAATTAAATCAGGCATCTGTCCAAACAACCCTACTGCGATAATGGCTTTGGTTCTGCTTGTGATAGCCTTTTCAATTTGTCGAACATCAATGTTATATGTCTTTTCGTCAATGTCAACAAAAACAGGTTTAGCACCAATCAATCCTATTACTTCTACCGAACTTATCCAGGTGAAAGGTACCGTTATCACTTCATCTCCCGGGCCGATTTCAAGAGCTCTTAAAGCAATTTCCAAACTTTCAGTACCACTAGATACTGAAATGCAATGAGATGCCCCCGTATAATCCGCTAATTTTTCTTCGAGTTCAAAGATTTCAGGACCCATGATAAATTTACCATGCTCGATCACTTTTCTGATGCGTTCGTCAATATCAGATTTGTATTTCTGATATTGAGTTTTCAAATCAATAAACTCCATTATTAATTTATTCGGTAATGAACCCGCTATCCTTAGAGAGGTAGATTAATCAAGTTCATGATTAACATCACTAACAACGTGTGTTCTTTTTATATCGGATCGAATGGTCAAAAAGAAAATCAACAGCCCCCCAAAAACCACACCTAAGATCACATACTTTGTCAAAATACCAGGAATACTCGGCTCTGCCTTATTTAACGGTATTGATACTGGTTCAAATTCGCTAAACAACGGTGTGTCTTTTTTGAGTTGAATTTTGAGTTGTTCGAGTTGCTGTGCCAGGCCATTGTATACATTGAACGTCAGATTAAATTCAGCTTGTAATTGTTCCTCAATAGTTCTGGTTTTACTGGTCATATTACCTTGATTACTATCTCTGAAATTCGCCAATCTAAGTTGTACTAACTTGAACTTATCTTCAGCTTCATCGCACCTTTCCTGAACATATTTTAAATTTTCCCTTTGTTTATCCGTCTGATAGGCAACCACGTAATCGATGATTTTTTCGAATATGATTAGATTTAGTTGAGCGCTGATTAGTGGTTCCGGCATTTTAACACTCAATTCGAGTATTCTTCCTTCCCCTCCAATCGTGATTCGGGAGGCTAATTCGGACATTACATACCTTTCCGTCGACGAAACATTTTCAATACTTAACCATTTTTTTAACGATTCGGTATTCTCACTTTCGACGCCATCTAACGCCTCCGGAATCTCCCAGGTCTTCTCCTGATCAAAAAGTGAGAAGAAACGACCCGGTAGACTTCTTAAAATATTAAACAGCTTTGAAAAAATGTGACCCGGTCTTTCTTGGGAGAAATATTCAAAAAGGGTCAATTCCATACCTTTCTCCTGAAAATAGAATTTCTCCTGCATCAATTGTTTTAAAAACGGCTGGCTGGAAACAATTTGAGGGTACATCTCAGCACCGAGCTGCTGACTTTGGTTGTTTAATAATGGCGCTCCACTCTGGAGCTGGGCCATTACAGCCAAACTACTAAGTGATGAGCTATTCGCTCCTCCACTATTTTCAGATAACACTTTGGCTTTCGATGAATATTCTACGGGGGATGTGATGGCCACAAGCAAACCCATTACGGAAAATAATGCAACTGTTATATAAAGGTATTTCCGCCTCTCATAAAACAACTTGAAAATATCTGAAAGAACGATCTCCTCCCCGGAAAATATTTCCTTTATACTTTTTTGATTCTTTTTCAACTTATTTGACAGTTACTCAACACCTGAATATAAATATAAAACATATTCGTATATGTATAGCTTCGCCCTCTCAGTCCCATTTTTGGGCTTATTCTTATTAATATCAAACTCAATGTTCTAGCGGTGTTAACTCGCTATCCTTGTAATTTTATTTCTATGAGCATCGACCCAAAGGAGGACACCCAGATTTTCTAATCTTAGCTGTAATTTTGATCCTTGCCTACTGACCAATTCTCCTTTTTCCTCCATCAAAGGACCGGAATCAATGGTAACCTTGTCACCAATGCTAATCGCCTCTATTTCAATCAATTCGTGATCAAAGTCATTCAACCATGTTTTAATCTTCTCAATTTCACCATCACGTACCACACCAGGTTTACCCAACCAATACACAAACTGTACGACACCAGGAATTTCGAAAACAATGTCTTTATCCTCTTCTGCCAAACGAACAAAACAATAGGAGTTGAATAATGGCATTTCAACCCATTTCCAACGATCTGACCATTTATGCTTTGTCCTTTTTATTGGACAATAAGCTTCAATGCCTTTTTCTAACAATATTTTGGAAACATTTTTCTCCTGACGTGACTTGGTATAAAGCACAAACCAATGTTCTTTTCTATTGTTAGCTTCTTCTTTCATTCTTAAACTCTACTATAAAGTATAATCGATTCTATAAGATTCAGCTGGCCTTCGAATGACTCTAACTCCTCTTCCTGCAGGGTCAAGGTTCGAATCTTTCGATGAATTAATGTTTCTGCTTTTAGAACTAGCTTTTGTAAATAAACCTGATCAATATTTCCCACTAAAACCAGATCGATTAAGCCTGTATCCTTTCCTTTTGCGTAGTCCCCAACAACACAAGCTTGTTTCAAATCTCCGAGCTTATTAACGACCTGATCAATAATACCATCCAAGCCTAAATGCTTTGAAACTATTCCAGATATTTCCGGGAAAAGCGGGTGATTTTTATTGGCTTTGTAAACTATTGTATTCCCTCTCGGGCTACTTTCTAAAAATCCGGCTTCAGACAATCTATTTAACTCAACGCGTACAGAATTGGTTGATTCTCCAAATTCTTCCGATAAACTTCGCAAATAGCTTTTGGTATGGGTATTACTAAAAAACTTTAGCAAAAGCTTTAGCCGTGTTTTAGATGTTATGAGTGACTCGAGCGTGTTCATTTCCGAGTAACAAATTTACTCGATGTTTCTCATCTATCAAAAATCAAATTATTCTTACGGAGCTGCTAACCTATCCACTACCAGAAGCATTGTAAGTAACGAAGAAGTAATTGCCAATATTCTCTCAATGGAAAATGCCTGAACATTTGTAGGCTTAGTCGGAACAAAAATCTCTGTGCCAGGTTCTACTTTTGGATAATCTTTGAACCAAAGGAATTTCTTGGTTCGTTGAGCTGAGCCGTTCGCGTAAACAACATAGGATTTTCCTGGCCTTGCTTCCTCTGTGAAACCGCCCGCCCGCGAGATGTATTGTTTAAAGGAATAACTATCATCATGTCGTACAGTTACAGGATATAATAGCTCCCCTCTTAGTCGTACAGTTTGTAATTCTCTGGGAATGCTAATTATGTCCCCTTCCTGTAGCGTCAAATCAAACGTACTACCGGGTCTTGCTAAAATTTCAGCCAAATTAATTCCGATAGATTCCTGTTCTTTAATCTTAATTTCTTTTACCGTCTCATCTATTCGTGAGATCTCTTTCAACGACTCCAGCCTGAACTCAGATGCTGCATCCGTGTCCTCAACGTCTACAGATGTGTCGTTATTTGCTGAATTTGGATTATTTCCACCATCATAAAATTCCGTTCGGCGAATCATTGTAGCTCCTGATTGATAGGCGTAAGAGGTCAGTCCTCCTGCTCTTTTGATGACATCGGATATGCGTTCACTTCGCATAGAAATCGAATATTTGCCCGGATATAATACCTCCCCCTCAATTTCGATTATCAACTGATCTTCATAGCCGGGAGATTTTCTTATAACAACAAAATCGAAGGGTTTCAATGAAAATGTAGAGGCCTTAGAGGAAACGCTCAAATCCCGGCTTATTGGAAAAGTAAAAATCTCTGCCGTTTGAGCGCTTATCTCATCATTCTCTGAGTACACCCTTCTCGCCACTTCAACTACCGATTTGGAAGCTGATTCCTTCAATCCTCCTGCCAAAACCATTAAGTCTTCAACCGTCATGTTCTCAATAAATGGAAACTGCCCTGTAAATAAAACCTCACCTTCTATTGAAACTGAATAATCCTCTCTCAGATCAAAAATTGATTTAATTTCTATTAAATCTTCACTTTTAAGGGGGACGTCATTAGTTCCTTCCATTACCTCACGAACATTAAAATCAACTGTCGTAAAGCTTAAATTATCTTGTAACCTGACAATAACTCCCCTACCGATAAAAGCATCACCCTTCAGTCCATCAGCTAATTCGATTAACTGGCTTAACATCATCCCGTCCTGAAATTCATATTCACCTTCCCTATAAACTGCACCTTTGATCTGAACGCGATTGATAAATCTGTTTGATATGGGTTTGACAATTAGACGATCACCGCTTTGAACCTGGAAGTCTTGAAAATTCTCATAGGCTACCGATGCAACAGTTTTTTCACTTCCCGTGTTCCTGATTATAGAAAGATTTTTAGTATAGGCCAATTCGCTAAATCCACCGGAATAATCAATCATATTACCTAGGTTTTCATTTTCGATGGCCTCGAATATGCCAGGCCTCTTAACCTCTCCTTCTATAGTTATCCGTTTCTTATAAGGAGGAACAATAATCACATCCTGGTCATTCAAACGTACATTCTGAGATTGGCTCCCGTTGATTAGATAATCATAGATATCAAGAGATGCAACCTTTTCATTGGACCGATAGACGTCTATCTTACGCATAGAACCCTGATCAGTCGGACCTCCGGAATAATAAAGTGCATTAAAAATGGTAGAAAAAGAGGATAAAGTAAATGTTCCGGGCCGCTTCACTTCACCCACAACATTCACTTTAATACTTCTAGCATTGCCAACTGTTACCTGTGCATAAGTATTTGGTGGGTTTAGTTTAAGTCCCGAATAAATTTGAGATAGTCTGTTTATAATTCTAGCTGAAGCTGCATCAACCTGTAAACCAGTGACATAAATAGGGCCAAGATTGGGTATCTTGATTGATCCTTCAGGACTGATTTGAACCTGGTAAGTTTGCTCAGATGCTCCCCATATATCAATGACTAATACGTCACCGGGACCGAGCTGGTAATCTTTAGGTGTTGGCAAATTAACGCTCGGCTCAAACGTTAGCTCTGCATTGGCGAATAGATCCTGCCCAAAGATTTTAAGTTCATTGGCAGTACTGTCTTCAGTTAACAGGCTCTCAAAAAAGCTGAAATCCTGGTCGGGAGGTGTATTGTCATCACGGAGAGCATTTATAGAACCTGAAGAACTTCCACCTGCCCCGGTTGCTAACTGAATTTGCTGAATCCGTGTGCGTAGCTTCGTTATTTCGGTTGCGCTCATGCCTCTAGAGCGAGCCATCATCTCCAATTGCTGCGGGGATATACCCCCCGCTTCCGCTTTCTTTATAAAAGCCTTTATCTGCTCATCCGATAGTTGATCCACCTGAACAGAGCCCAGGTCATTTAAGTTGACATCTTGAGCAAGGACACTATCCATTCCACAGAAGTAAATGGACACATTGAGAAGGACTATTAGCAGATATTTTATTCTACATAAGTACATGAAATTCATGTCATTCACCATACCGGTTATTCTTCTATAAGTAGCCATTTTCGAATTGAGCGCAAAACTATACCCATTAATCCGCTCTTACAAGCCAATCAACAACTAGGATTTGCGTCTATGGTATTCCAAATACCATTCTGTAAACTTGTCAACACCAAACTGTAATGGTGTCTTTGGGCGGAAATCAACCGCCCTTATCAAGTCATCAACGTCGGCATAAGTTGCCGAAACATCTCCCGGCTGCATGGGGAACATTTCTTTAATTGCTTTCTTATTAAGGGAAGCCTCAATTTTTTCAATGAATTCCATTAATGCAACCGGTTGGTTGTTACCTATATTATATAGGGCGTAAGGAATAATTTTAGCTGAGCCAGGTTTGGTTGTTATTAACCTCACCACACCTTCAATGATATCGTCTATATAGGTAAAGTCACGTTTCATTTTACCATGATTGAAGACTCGTATTGGTTTACCTTCTATTATCGCTTTTGTGAATAAAAACAACGCCATGTCTGGTCGGCCCCAGGGGCCATAAACAGTAAAAAAACGTAAACCTGTCGTTGGTATGTTGTACAAATGTGCATAGGTATGGGCCATTAATTCGTTGGCCTTTTTGGTTGCCGCGTAAAGTGAAAGCGGATGATCAACGTTATCATTTACTGAAAATGGCATTTTGGTGTTACCTCCATAAACAGAACTGGAAGAAGCATAGATCAAATGCTCCACCGGATAATGCCTGCAACACTCCAGAATATTTAGAAATCCGGTGATATTACTTTCAGTATAGGCAAACGGATTTGTCAAGGAGTACCTTACTCCAGCCTGGGCAGCAAGATTGACGACATAGTCAAACTTTTTATGTTCGAACAGGTCGGGAAGGGCAACTCTATCACCTATATCGATTTTGTGAAATTCGAATGACTGAATTGGAAGAAGCAAATCCAGCCTCGCCTTTTTTAAGTTGACATCATAATAGTCATTTAGATTATCAACACCGACTACTTCATACCCGTCGTTACATAACCTTTTTGATAAATGAAAACCGATAAATCCGGCGGCACCCGTAACTAATACTCTTTTACCCATTAAATTCGCTAGCTTACTTGATTCAATGAAATCAGCAGCAATATTACGTTCACTATTCCCGTCTCGCAAACGAAATAGGGAGATACATAAAGTTGATATTCACTCGCATCTCCTGCCAGGTATTGATGATGGGGTCAAAACCATTAACGAGTCATTGGAGTTATTGAGTGCTTTTAAAAAAGCCGGAGTTATCAAGGTAATTACCACACCTCACATTAAGAATGAATATTATCCCAACACTCCTAAAAAAATTAAGGGAGAGTTGGGCAAATTGAGAGAAGCTGCTCAGGATGCTGGAATTGATATCGAAATTGATGCTGCAGCTGAGTATTACCTTGATGAATCATTCATTCGTGCCATAGAAAGTGATTCACAAAATCTTCTCATTTTCAACGAGCAATATTTGCTCTTTGAAACATCTTTCACAGTTAGACCAATTGGGCTTGAAGATGCAATATTTAGCATGAGATCAAAAAACATTAACCCGGTTTTGGCACACCCTGAACGCTATTTATACCTAAGGGAAGATTGGGGAGCCGTATTGAGATTGAAGGAATTAGGAACTCTTTTCCAATTGAACATCAATTCGCTTGGCGGGTTCTATTCAAAAGATGCAAAGAAATTAGCTGAAAGACTCATTGACCACCGCATGGTTGATTTTGTTGGATCTGATTGTCACAGTATGCGTCATTTCGATGCTATGAGCAATACCATCTCAAAGTCCCGGTATTGGGACAAATTGATGCAACTCCCACTAAAAAATTTCGAATTAGCATGATTCAGAAATATATGTGAATGAACTTTCATTCACATATATTAAGCCTATTAAGCTTAAAACATATACCGGAACCCAGCCATTACACCTAAGCTATTTGGATTACTACTCACCAATTCTGAATTTTTTGTAAAGGAATTCAACGATCGTTTAAAAGACGGTTCAACAGTAATGAAATATCTTTCCCGAATTTTATAACCCAGTTCAATACCTGCCATTCCACTCAAGAATGCTCTTCGATACGGTGAGTCACCACCCGTGACCTGATCATATGATTCAATCAGGCTGTTTTTTTCTGACACTCTATTTTTTATGAAGACGTCTGTTGCAAAACCAGTATTAATGCTCAGTTGAAATTTCTTATCTATCACCAGGTAGCCAATTTTCAGGGGAATAGATAAAAATTGGTAATTATTCGTTAATGACACATCTTCCTGAATTATATCAATGCTTCCACTGTTTAAACTGTTCCTTTCATCAGAAAACGAAGTTATAGCAAAGCTTTCATTAGAAGAATTTTCCCTGAAAATTACATTCGTATTCGTTTTTGAAGAGGAATTGCGATACTGCAAGCCACTTTGAACAATCCATCTTTTGGCTACCCTCATTCCTATGTTCATACCTACCGAATAAGAAATACCAGGATCATTACTTTCTTTAATTTCGGATAATGACCTAACGGATTGATTCTGAGCTGAAAAGTTTGCATCTTCAAAAGCAGCCGGGGCAGCGTCCGCCTGGGAAAACGAATTACCGCCTACATTGGGATCAAAAGATCCTGAACCAAGCCCAAATCCTGCCCATAACTTATTGATTTCTGACTTTGACTCACTGCTACCTTGATAGATAGGGACTGCATACATGTGAATGTCCGTTTCAATGTTTGCAAAATCAACCGATGGGTTCCTTCACCTACTGAAATTACCCCTGGCTGCATCTGAACATTTTTAATTATATCGGGTTCACCAAATAGAGAGGGGAGCTTCTTGATTTGATCAATGTTAAGATCATTCACACTCATTCGGATGCCTTGAATATTAACATCCTCATCCTCCAGTTCACCGACTACCACAATGTCTTGAAGAATAGTCGCATCAGTTAATAATTCATAGTTCATTTCAATATTGGCTCGTAAATCGATCTGAACCGGATAATTTTGATATCCCACATAGGATAAAACAAGATTATAAACTCCGGGAGCAAGCGTGATAGAGTAAAATCCATAATGATTGGTGATAGTACCAGTTGACAGCTCCTTAATCAATACGGTTACACCAATTAGTTCCTCCCCATTAGAAGCATCTTTGACATAGCCACTAATTGTAAACTTATCCTGGCTGGACGCGGTAAATGATGTAATAACTAGTAGAAGGATTAAAAGTCGATGTTGCATTAATTGTTGAAGTTTTATCCATTAAAAACACTCCCAAGAGAAAAAATCATGCCAATGGTAACCAGAGGAAATGATAATTCCTGCTCCATAATAAAATTAGCCCTCGAATAATTGGTGATCGTATCCCCTATCCATAAAAAGAAGATCATTAATGATTTTGGGGTGTACAGAAAAAATAAAAAATATTTTTTGTAAGCACAGAAGATTACCAGACCGATAATTATTTATGTTCATAATCGGACTAAAATTGGTCGATTTCAAACTACCAAAAAGACTCCCATATTCCAGGTGTTTGAATGACTCTTAAACATTATCTTCATTATAATTAAAAATGATTTGATGTGACCAATATTGCCAATTCTGTTCACCGAAAGGTCATCTATCAAAGGAGCAAAGATTTTAAATTATATATTAGCCAACAACAATTATGACCAAGATCATCCAACACATATATGATTGCTACACTCAAAGCACCGGTGTCTTCACGGATACCCGAAATCCCCTAAAAAATGGGCTGTTTTTCGCACTCAGTGGATCAAATTTCAATGGAAATAAATTTGCTCAACAGGCGATGGAATCAGGGGCAATTGCAGCAGTAATAGATGATCAAAAATTTAAAACTAATGATCGATTTATTGTTGTTCCCGATACCCTTGAAGCGCTCCAGGATCTTGCCCGTTTGCATAGACAAAAATTCAATGGTTCCGTTATTGGATTAACAGGGTCAAATGGAAAAACATCTACAAAAGAATTGATTCATGCCGTTCTGAATAAAAAGTATCGTGTTACAACAACAAAAGGAAACTTGAACAATCACATCGGGGTTCCTTTGACCATTTTATCCATACCCCTAAATTCTGAAATTGCCGTCATTGAAATGGGTGCCAATCATATAGGTGAAATTGCAACGCTCTGCGATATTGCGCAGCCAACCCATGGCTTGATAACCAACATTGGTAAGGCACATCTTGATGGCTTTGGTGGAATAGAAGGAGTTACAAGAGCGAAAAGTGAGCTCTATGATTACTTGATAAAAAACAACGGACAGGTTTTCATAAACCAGAAAGACCGAATTCTCCACAATATGGGTAAACGCTTCCCAAATGCAATCTATTATCCCTCGGGTGAATTAATTTCCATTCAATTCATTAAAGCTAATCCTTATGTGGTTTTTAAATCAGAAGATGGTAATGAAATTCAAACTCAACTGATTGGAAATTATAACTTCATAAACATAGCAGCAGCACTGTGTGTTGGGAAATATTTCAATGTTCCTGCGGATTTGGCAGCAAATGCAATAGCGAATTACCTGCCTACAATGAATCGTTCCCAGATTATTCAAAAGGCGGGCAATACAATTATTCTGGATGCATATAATGCCAATCCAGATAGCATGAGGGTCGCTCTTGAAAACATATCAGCGATGGACGGAAAAACCAAAGCTGTGATTCTTGGAGATATGCTGGAACTCGGTGAAAATGCTGATATGGAACACGAACAACTCGGGGACATGGTAGCAGCTCTTAATCCAGATCTTGCATTTTTTTGTGGCAAGTTTGTTTTATCCAGCTACAAGAGGGTGAAAAATTCAAAGTATTTTGAGACAAAGACTCAACTAGTTGATTATTTAAAATCACATCCAATTACTGATGCAATAGTCTTAATAAAAGCCTCAAGAGTGCTTGGACTGGAAACTTTAATTGATGACGCTTTCTAGAGTTTTCGCTTTACTTCTTTTTCTGTGAAGCCTTCAATCACATCGCCTTCATTAATATCGTTGAAGTTTTTAATGCTGATGCCACATTCGTACCCTTGCTTTACCTCCCCTACATCTTCCTTGAATCTTTTTAACTGGTTCATTACACCTGTGAAAGTGACAATTCCATCCCGTATCAATCTCACTTGATTAGAGCGTTTCAGATTTCCATCGATAACCATACATCCTGCTACGGTACCGATTTTAGATATTTTGAAAACCTCACGAACTTCCGCATTACCTGTGATGACTTCCTCAACGGTAGGTTCGAGAAGCCCTTCCATGGCATCCTTTATTTCATTTATTGCATCGTAAATAATTGAATAAAGTCTTATCTCAATCTGCTCAGTTTCTGCCAATTTTCTGGCATTCAGTGAAGGTCTTACCTGAAAGCCTACAATAATCGCATCTGAAACAGAGGCTAGAAGAACATCGGACTCTGATATCTGTCCCACTTCTTTGTGAATAATATTTATCTGAACTTCCGGAGTTGATAATTTTAGCAAAGAATCTGATAAGGCCTCAATCGAGCCATCCACATCCCCTTTGACTATTACGTTCAACTCCTTGAAAGAGCCTATTGCCAACCTTCTGCCAATTTCATCAAGTGTGATGTGCTTTTTGGTTCGCATGCTTTGTTCCCTATTGATCTGACCACGTTTCGTGGCTATTTCACGAGCCTCGCGTTCACTGTCCATAACACTCACTTTATCTCCGGCCTGAGGTGCTCCATCAAGGCCAAGGACCAATACAGGGGTCGATGGACCTGCTTCCTTAATTTTCAATGCTTTGTGATCAAACATGGCTTTCACGCGGCCAAAATTTCCACCTGCAAGAATAGTATCACCAACTCTCATAGTTCCGGCCTGAATGAGCATAGTGGCCACATAACCTCTTCCTTTATCCAATGAAGCCTCGATGACGGTACCAACCGCATTTTTATCAGGATTGGCTTTTAACTCGAGAAGTTCTGCCTCAAGCAGTACTTTCTCAAGAAGAGCTTCAATACCTTCTCCTGTTTTCGCGGAAACTTCTTGGCACTGATACTTACCCCCCCAGTCTTCCACAAGGATATTTATCGCCGAAAGCTCCTCTTTAATTCTGTCAACATTCGCATTGGGTTTGTCTATCTTATTGATCGCAATAACCATAGGAACACCAGCGACTTTAGCATGGTTAATCGCTTCCTTGGTCTGTGGCATCACATTGTCATCCGCAGCAACTACAATAATTACAACATCAGTTACTTTTGCTCCCCGTGCTCTCATAGCCGTAAAGGCCTCATGGCCGGGAGTATCAAGAAACGCGATTTTTTGTCCCGACTCCGTCATCACATCATAGGCACCAATATGTTGAGTAATACCTCCAGCCTCACCTTCAGTGATTTTGGTCTTCCGTATATAATCAAGCAGCGATGTCTTTCCGTGATCTACATGCCCCATAATAGTAACGATCGGTGCACGCGGCACCAATTGTTCTTCTGTATCTTCATGCACGACAACTTCATCCTCCTCTTCTGCAGAAGTGAAGCTTACGTCAAAGCCGAATTCATCCGCAATCACTGTAATGCTTTCCGCATCCAATCTCTGATTGATGGAAACGAACATTCCAAGCTGGAGACATGCCGAAATTACTTCGTTAACATTGGTGTCCATCAGGCTTGCAAGGTCGTTGGCTGAAATGAATTCAGTTACCTTCAATTCTCTTGACTGGCTCTCTTCTTCTTCTGTTGCTTCGCGTTGCTCTGCAAATGCAGTTCTTTTTTCTTTTCGATACTTAGCCCTGTTGGTTCCGGGTTTCGAACCCCCGCTTAACTTGGCTAATGTAGCTTTTATCTTTTCTTGAATTTCTTTATCGGAAAGCTCTTCCCTCTCTTGTCTTTTCTTCTCAAAAGTTTTTTTATCCCCAGTTCCTGGCTTTCTATCAGAACGCTGGCCACCTCTCACAAAGTTTAATCGTTTTCTTTTTTTCTTGGCATCATTCTGCTCGTCTGATGATGCCACAGGATCTTCCTTTTTCTTTGGTTTATCCGGTAGGCTGATTTTACCAACTACGGTCAACCCTTTCAGCGAATCAGCTTTCGCTTCAATTGTTTTTTCCTTTGGAATTTTCGGAGTTTCCTTAACTTTTTTCTCAGCTTCAGGTGGTAAGTCCACCTCCGCTTCTTCTTTTGGTTTTTCTACTTTTTTCTTTTTCTCGAGATCAATCTTCCCAACAACCTTAATACCTTCTAATTTAGGGCGGTCAAAATCAGCATTTTGAATCTCTTCTTCTGCAGCCTCAACATGAGTCAATTCCGTTGAGGATAGATTTTTTATAAATATCTCCTGATCATCTTCCCGATTCCTGCCTTCGTGTGGCGATTTCCCGTCAATTACGAGGTTTTCCTCATGTTGAGTGCCCAGTGTAAGCCCGGAGGCTTCTCTTTTATCCTGTGCAGACGATTGGAACTCTGCAGCCAGTATGTCGTACTGATCGTCAGTAATCTTTGAATTAGGGCTATTGTCTACATCAAACCCCTTATTTTCAAGGTGATCGATGATGGTGTGCATCCCAACATTCAACTTTCTGGCAACCTGGCTAAGTCTCATTACCATACAACTACACTATTTTCTTTCAACAAATTTATTCCAATTTTATAAATCCTGTCGCGACTGAGTCCATTACTCAAATTCACGACTCAGAATTCCTACGACAGTTTCAACTGTTTCTTCTTCTAAATCAGTCCTTCGAATAAGATCCTCCTTGCCAACACTAAGAACACTTTTGGCAGTATCAAGACCAATCTTCTTAAATTCTGCTATTACCCAAGCTTCTATTTCATCAGAAAATTCGTCAAGACTTACATCTTCTTCATCCAGACCATCCAATTCACGGAAAACATCTATTTCAAATCCTACCAAACGGCTGGCCAGCTTAATATTTTGGCCACCTCTGCCAATTGCCAAAGAAACCTGGTCTGGCTTAAGATAGACAGCAACCCGCCCACTATCTTCATTAATTTTCATACTCAATATCTTGGCAGGGCTTAATGACCTTGAAATATAGAGTTCCTTGTTCTCTGTGAAATTAATAACATCAATATTTTCATTTTGAAGCTCTCTAACGATCGCATGGATTCGGGAGCCTTTCATACCCACGCAAGCGCCAACAGGGTCAATTCGATCATCGTAAGACTCAACTGCCACCTTTGCTCGTTCCCCAGGCTCTCGTACTACTTTTTTTATTGTAATCAAGCCATCATAAACTTCCGGCACCTCACTTTCGAAAAGTCGCTCAAGAAAATCCGGAGAAGTTCTTGAAAGGATAATCCGTGGATTCCCATTGACCATTTCAACCCTATGAACAATAGCCCTTATTGATTCGCCCTTTCTGTAACGATCCTTGTGGATTTGTTCTGATTTGGGAAGGATCAACTCATTGCCCTCCCCATCTATCATAAGTACTTCACGGCTCAAAATCTGATAGACTTCACCAACAATAATCTCTCCAACAAGTTCTTTATATTTCTCAAACAAGATGTCTTTTTCAAGATCCTTGATTTTTTGCATCAGTGTCTGCCTGGCCATAAGCACCGCCCGTCGGCCAAAGCTCTCCAGGGTAAGCTCTTCGGCAACTTCTTCTCCAATTTCAAAGTCAGGTTCAATTTTTCTGGCTTCACTTAGGCTTATCTTATCATGATCCCAAATGTCTTCAGAGTTGTCATCAACGATTTCTCTGAATCTCCAAATCTCAAGGTCACCCTTATCTACATTAATGATGATATCAAAGTTGTCATCATGTTCATACTTCTTTCGGATTATAGTTCTGAAAACCTCATCCAAAACACGGATCATGGTAGGCCTGTCAACATTCTTTTGACCAGCAAAATCAGCGAACGATTCAATTAATATGTGACTGTCCATCTTATTTAAAAGAGACTAAAACGTTTGCCATAACAATTTCATTAAATGGTATTTCCATATTCTTTATTTCCTTCTTTTCTTTCATTGATAAAGTGATCGTATCCTCGTCTACCTCCATAAGCATTCCCCTGATTTTCTTGTTTTCCTTTGTAGTAACAACGAAATATCTTCCCTTATTCTTAACATACTGCCTGTACAAAACAATTGGATGATCAATACCAGGTGACGACACTTCCAACTTATACCTACCTTCAAAAAGATCCAATTCATCCATTTTTTCTGAAAGTTGTCTACTTATATCCGCACACTGATCAATAGCAATTCCATTGTCCCCGTCCACCAAAACCAAAACTTTTTTAGCCAACACACCACCATTAACAATGATATCTACCACAAACAAATCCTCGTTGAGGCTTTGTTCAACTAATTCCTTAACCTTCTCAGAAATTATCATTCTCAATATGCACGGCAAAAAAAGAGGGGACTCATGTCCCCTCTTCTCCTATACTCCGCAAAACTAAGCAAACTCGCGTGAAAACCAATGAGGACAACTGAATTGACGCATATGATTATTAGAATTCTTGTGAGGTTCGGTTTAGCGTTATGCCACAAAACCGAGGATTGACTTCACCACCAACACTTCTTATTTGCAACCTCACGATTTTATTCTTCAAATGTGACCTATTAAAGTGTCACCTTATAAATTTGCCCCATGATAGGTAAACTTCGAGTTGTCAATACACTCACAAAACAAAAAGAGATTTTTGAACCCATAAACCCTCCCTTTGTGGGGATGTATGTCTGCGGACCTACCGTTTATAGTGATGTTCATCTTGGTAATGTAAGGACGTTTCTGAGTTTTGATATTGTGTATCGCTATCTAATACACTCGGGATACAAGGTCAGGTATGTGAGAAATATAACAGATGTTGGTCACCTTGTTGATGATGCCGATGACGGAGAAGACAAGATTGGGAAGAAAGCCAAACTGGACAATTTGGAACCGATGGAAGTGGTTCAGAAATACACAAACGATTTTCACCAGGTAATGGAGTTATTTAACATTCTTCCCCCGAACATTGAACCATGTGCCACCGGACATATCATTGATCAAATTACCATGATCCAAAAAATCATTGAGAGCGGCTTTGCCTATGAAGTAAAGGGATCCGTTTATTTCGATGTCGAAGCTTATAATCGAGACAACAACTATGGAAAACTTTCAGGACGCAATATTGAAGACCTGCTAATCAATACCCGGGAGCTGGACGGCCAGGATGAAAAGCGAAACCCTCTGGACTTTGCTTTGTGGAAAAATGCCTCTTCTGATCACCTTATGCGATGGCCTTCTCCATGGGGAAATGGCTTTCCAGGATGGCACCTCGAATGTTCGGTGATGAGCACTAAATACCTGGGTGAAACTTTTGATATTCACGGTGGGGGTATGGACTTAAAATTTCCGCATCATGATTGTGAAATAGCTCAATCGGTTGGAGCTGGTGGAAAAGACCCCGTTAAGTACTGGATGCATACCAATATGCTCACTGTCAATGGGCAAAAGATGAGCAAATCACTTGGCAACTCCTTTTTGCCTTCACAACTGGTAACAGGTGATCATGAGCTTTTAGAACGGCCTTACAGTCCAATGACCGTCCGTTTCTTTATGCTCCAATCACATTACTCAAGTACACTGGATTTTTCCAACGATGCGCTGCAGGCCGCTCAGAAGGGCTATAGGAAATTGATGAATGGCCTTAAGGTACTGGATCAATTGGAAACTCAAATCACCGAAAGTGTGGAGCCAAATGAAAAGGTCATAGAGCAAATCAATCAACTCTGTGATAACTGTTATCGGGCAATGGACGATGATTTCAATACTGCCCTCACAATTGGGCATCTATTCAACCTGCTCAAAAAAATCAACTCCATTCACACCGGCCAGTTAAGTGTCGGAGAAATAGGATTGGAATGCTTTAACAGGATGAAGAACACTTTCAAAACATTCATTGCTGATATTCTTGGCCTTCGGATCGAACAACCCCTTCAGGCAGAGAATGTCCTTAAGCTGATCCTCGACTTTTATAAGGAAGCGAAGGCAAAAAAGGACTATGAGAAAGTTGATCATATCCGCGATATGTTAAAAGGTGAAGGTGTTGTCTTGAAAGATATGAAGACAGGAATTGATTGGGCATTTGAAGAGAAGTAAACCATCCATTTTCTGATCTGAAGATTTCTCTGCTTACTGAGGCAAGCAACTCATTCATTGTCGGAGGGGCCTATTTACTGCTTATAACCGTGTGAAATTTCCACAACTTATTGTCACCCTAAGCCAGTGATCCTTAAGGTATTAGCAAATATTATCATAACTTCAATAAGTTTTTTGATTTAGAATTGATTTGTGATTATAACCAATGCACAAGTCCAAATGGTTGATGGGCATCAAATATTGAGCCTACAGAAATATTTTTAATATCAAACCAACCATTTCAGAATTTAATGCGTGATGATTAAAATTTTCTGTTTTGCCGGTAGAATCAAAAGAGCTGATTGATCTTCTCAAAAGATGTGAAAAAGGTGAGCGTAAGAGCCAGGATGACCTTTATAAGCAATTCTATGGATACGCTATGGGTGTTAGTTTGCGTTACTCACAGAACAGGGATGAAGCAGTAGAAATTCTGAACCTTGGGTTCTTCAAAGTGTTGACTCAACTTAACAAATACAATCGTGAATTGTCGTTTAAAGGTTGGTTGAGGAGAATAATGATTAATTCAGCCATCGATTATTACCGGCGAAACAAAAAACATCAGCATCTGGATGTTTCTTATGCAAAGGATGAACGAGTTGATTTTAATGCATTGGATCAGCTGTCCGAAAAGGAAATACTTGGTGCCATTCAGCAATTACCGCCATCCTATAAAATCGTGTTCAACCTGCATGTGATTGAAGGATACAAACACGAAGAAATAGCTGAGCAATTGAGTATTTCAGTTGGGACATCAAAATCAAACCTGGCTGTAGCCAGAAATAAGCTTCAGAAGATTCTGAAAGTCATAGAGACAGAAAGGTTAAGAAATCATGGATGATCAAAAATTTGATGATATCGTAAAGGGCAAGGTTGGGGAATACATAGATCCGAACTATGACGAAGGAGCCATTGGTGGGCTGCATGGGTTATTGGCAGCCAATTATGTTGCACCATGGTATGCCCCTTATAAGAATGCAGGGTTGATGGCTGCAACATTGGGGATTTTTACATTGATAAACTGGATGATTTTAAGGGGTGATGAAGTTGATCCACAAGCTATTTCCCTGAATCAGTCGACTACTGATTACTCCGAATATAAGGCCTTAGCAGATGAACTCCGGAATGAAATCAATCGTTTACAAGCTTTTACTCCCGATACAATATATGTCGTAAATGCCCAAGCAGCTACTTCCGTAACCAACCCGTCACATGAAACGCTCAATGAAAATCAAATCATCCAAAATTTTCTCAGACGTCTTAAGAATGATGGACAAATCACTGAATTGGGAGATTATTTCTTTTTTCACAAAGATGAGACACCGGGCCTTTCGAATTTTGGCTTGATGGCTTCGAGGGAAGCTACACTGAAATCCTCCCCACTGATTTTATCTTATCCAGACATTGATACCCTATACCAGGAAGGTGGAATTCAAACAATTGATGAAAACAGGGGCCGGTTACCGATAAAGGTGATTCGGGACATGGAAAAACACTACTCCAAAGGAATAGGATTGAAAATTGGTATCGAAGGGGAGTACGCCAGGACTTATCCAATAGGTGCCTCCGGGGAGGGCTTGCCAGGAATTGGTTTTCTAGCTGAGTTAGTTCTGTCACCATCTTTTGGAATCGAAACGGGGCTTAAGTATAAAACAAGGTCCTATACGCTTGAAAATCCAAATGCAAATGAATTGAAAAATTACGACGGACTAAACAATGCACTGGGGGAGGTTGAGGCCATTGAAGTTGACGATAGGATTCTTGAAATTCCAATCCACATTAAATATTATCAACCCATTTCTCAAAATAAAGATTTGTATTACACTCTTGGAATTTCACCTAATATTTACCTCTCACAGAATTTTGAATATAGCTACAAGCTGGTTGCCGATGATCTCCCACAAGACCTGGTACTTTCTGATATTCTCAAAGAGAATGATCCTAAGTTTTTCATTGGAACCGTCAATGCCGGAGCCGGTTTATCATTTGACCTGACTAATGGACGATCAATACAGCTCGGTGGATTTTACCAAAGGTCAATGGGTAATATAGGTAGAGAAGGAAGGACTTTAAACATCTTTGGACTGAAGTCATCCTACTGGTTGAGGGTCAGGTAGCAAAACCTCTTCAATTAATATCTCATAAACCAACCAAATTCACGTTACATGCGTGAAGGCTAAATGAAATCATTCATTCTATGCTTTCTACTGTTTGTATCTTCTATACTCTCCGCTCAGCGCAGTCATGAAATCCAGGTGCAAACAGGATATTATGCTAATTGGGGAGTAAAGTTCTATGATTACAACGAAACCGCAATCAGAAAACATAGTTATGAATTTGATCACAACTATGACGCTTCGTTTAACAGTATCAGCTGGCACTATCCCCTGAATGGATTTATTGACCTCGGACTTTATTATTCAAGATCGTATGATGGATCCTTTGAGATTTTGCAGGCCGAAGGTTTCCTAATCGATTCGGAAGTAGGCAGTACTCCTCAAGCGGACGTCTATTTCTCCGGGTTAACAGATGTTGAATCACATTATCGCTCTTACGGACTAGATATTCGTTTGAATCACCTGATCCGATCTAACAAGTACAAATTTTATATTGTAATCAGCCCCGGCCTCCAAACAATCGAAAACATTGTCCACGTGGATAATATCATAGAAGCCCAGGACCCAGGTTTGAAGGAACAACTCACCCGGGATTTCATTGGTAAGGAGCAACGTTTAACAATTGGTTATGGATTCGGGATTTCATATCCGCTAAAAAATGGCATAAACCTAAAACTCATCGAGATCTATGACAGAACCGCTCCGGGAGGCAAGAATACAAATTTTTTGAGTTCAGTTCACAGTATGGAAGTTAGAATAGGGGCATCTTATCAATTTTATAGAAGAAAATGAAACATTGTATTGGCATAATTACTATTCTTCTCATCTGTTTTCATGTGGTGGCACAAATCCCTAAAGAGATCAGCCTGGGATTGGGGAATGCCAAAATTGTGAGGTACTCTCCAGCACGGGATATGATTGCGATTACGGTGGGCCATAAAATTAAAATGTTCCGGTCAGGTATTGAAGTTGCTTCCCTCGCTGGCCCTAAAACTAAAATAGCCAGTATGACCTTTGATTCAGCCGGTGAGGCGATCGTGGTTGGTTATTCAAATGGAAAAATATTGGTCTGGAATGTTCGAACCCGAAAACTTCAGGCAGAATTCCAGGCTCCTCATCATCCTATTCTGGAATGCCATTTTCTGGAAGGATCAGAAAAATTAGCCGTACTTACTCAAGGTTATTTATCAATTTTAGGAATCAACGGTGAACTCTTCACGGAGAATTACAATCCAAAAGGAAATAACACCTCAATGGCAACTGCTGCCAATGCACCGATAATTGCCATTGCCTGTAGCGACAGTAGAATTGTTTTGGCAGATGATCAAGGGAAGATGTTTATTGAAATGAACAATAACCAGAAATGGGTGTTGAGTCTTGCTTTTACTCCCGATGGTAAAAAACTCGCTTCAGGAGATACGAAAGGATGGGTTAAGATATGGGATATCAACAAGGAACTTGATCCGATAACAGCTCTTGAAACACATGGCAGAATTAACTCGCTTGAATTTAGTTATGATGGTAAATATCTAGCGGCGGGAACAGAGAGTTTTTTCTTGCTTGCAATTGATGAAGAAAATCCGGATGTAGTTTATAAAAAACTAAACGGGGCCGTGATAAGTTCCAGCTTTAATCCGAATGGCAAGGAAATCTGCATCCTCGAAGATCTTACACCATATGCCCAGATTTATGATATCTCTGACTTGAACATTACTCCGATTTTTAAATTCAGAGATGAAGGCGATGTGATTGCTCCCCAAATCTATATTTCAAATCCTCCGAAAATTGTGAATGACAGACTTAACGTCACTGTTGGGATGATGGATATTCAAGGATCAATTTTTGACGATTTTGGTGTCCGCTTTCTAAAAGTAAACGGCATAGAAACACCCATAAAAGAAAATGGAAAATTTGTAATCCACGTGCCCCTTATGATGGGAGAAAACACAGTTTCGCTGGAGGCGAAAGACATTAATGGAAACATTGCTGTGAAGAAGTTTATTATTAATCGTAAAAGCGACACGGATACCTATGATCCATTGGTTGCTAGAAATTTTCTATTCGTGGTCGGCATTGATGACTATATTCATTGGTCTCGTTTAAATAATGCCGTGAAGGATGGAAACGATTTGGCCAGCATCCTAATGGAGGATTACAATTTTAAATTTTCCGATATCACCTTCTTGAAAAATGAGCAGGCAACGCGTAATAATGTATTCAACGGATTGAGGAGTATGATTGAGAAAGTAACACCCCACGATAACCTTTTGATTTATTTTTCTGGTCATGGTCATTTTGATGAACTGCTCAATGAAGGTTATTGGATACCTGCAGATGCGGAACAGGCTACACCGGGTGATTATTTATCCAATACTTCTATTCTCAAAATCATTGAGAATATAAACACGCAACACTCATTGCTTGTTGCTGATGCTTGCTTTTCAGGTTCTTTGTTTTCGGATTCCCAAAGAGGTGGATACTATGAAAAGGTTGAGAAATTTAAATCCCGTTGGGGGTTAGCTTCTGGCAGACTTGAAGCCGTCTCAGACGGTGAATTAGGATCCAATAGCCCTTTTTCTCGTGTCTTATTAAGTTACTTGAACGACAATGAGAGCGAGGAATTCTCGGTGAGCGAACTTGTCCAGCATGTAAAGATCAGAGTCTCTGAAGTATCGGACCAGACCCCCATTGGCAATCCTTTGAGAATTAATGGCGATGAAGGTGGTGAATTCATCTTTAGAAAATCGTCCAATCTTGTAACACTGGATTCCACCGAATAGAATTAGCATCTTGCTTAATTAATCGCTAATTTCATAGGTTCACTAACTAAACAAACCTATGAAACAGCTAATGATTTTATCAATCTTCTTATGGATTGCAGCGTGTAATCAAGCATCATCGGAATCAGCAGGACCATCTGCAGAGGAGCAATTGGCCGAAGCCAATACCAATTTGGTCTACGGTTATTTAGATGCTATATCCTCCAACAATTTGGATGCCGTGGCCAACGCTTTATCAGATGACTTTATCGGGTATGGGCCTAATTATGGAGACTCTGTAACCAAAGCCCAAGTACTTCAAAGCTGGACAGGTAATTGGGACAGCGTATTTACTTCCATTAATTATGCAAGAATTGAAACTACCACCGAATCAATTGCCGAAGGCGAAAATATGGGCGATTGGGTAATGGATTGGGCGAACATCTCCCTGAATTATCAGGACGGTTCAAGTGCCACATTTATGTTCCATGGCGTTTTTAAAGTAGCCGATAGCAAAATAGTTACGTCGGCATCGTTCTATAATGTCGCTGACATACTAACACAAAGGGGCTTTACTTTCGTGCCACCATCAGGAGACGGGGATAATTGATCTGAACCTCTTCAAACAAAATGCAAAGCTGCCCAAATGGGCAGTTTTTTTTTATCCGAGAGTAATTATCCATTGATAAAACGACCATCCTCCCATAAAAAGAAACAAAAAGCCAGGAGCTTTATAAACCAGAAAATGATTGTTGAGAACAATGGAATACCTTGAAGCTAAAAAGAGGATAGTTATAAGTAGAAGAAATGTTCCGAGAGCAATGCCAAAAATGAAGGCCCAAAACCCAAAATTTTCAAGACTAATCCAACCAAGGGATTGAAGATAAGTCGTTACCGCTAACCAAAAAGGGATGGCTAAGGTATTACCAAGACTAATAAGGGTTCCCCTTTTAAATGCATTCCTCTTCTCCCCAAAATCAAGGACTTTCCTTTCTTGTTTTCTGCGAAACAAATTAACCAATCCCAGGCCAATTAATACGGTGGCAGTAATCAATTGAAAATATTCGTTGAATGCTGTGTTTTCCGTAATGAATATCTGGAAACGTACGGCAATCAAAGCATATACAAACTCAACTAGAACACAGGCAACAATGAAAGATAGTGCCGCATCCTTACGGCTCTGAAGTGCATATTGAAGCACACTGATATTAATCATACCCGGTGGAATAGAACCGAGGTAGCTAAAAATTAGAGCCACAATAAAGGTCAAATACACCTCCATTAGTTCCCGTTCCGATTGTAATGGCGAAGAAATCTAATGAGCTTGATAGCCTCGCTGATTGTCATGTATGGCGTACCATTGGCATGGTTTTGCCTGGCTACCTGAAACATGATCTTCAAATGTCTTGCAAGTTCCGTATAGGCTTTAATTAAGGGATATCCGGGATGATAAATATGAGCTGGTTCAGCCCCGCATCCATTCAATTCCAGAATTGTGAAATTGCCCCGTTCAAGTTCTTCGATGGATTTACATCGCAAATCAAATCGACCATAATGGAACCCGGGATATTCCTTTGCCACCGAATCGATGGCCTGAACCATATTATTTGTGATCAGGTGGTTACCATTAAGAAATGTAGTGCCACGGCAATGATTCCCGATGGGCACAACTTCAACTTCCTCATCCAATGATGGAACGTCGTCAAACATATGACCACTTGTCTTTTCAATTTCATCTAAAGTAATTACTGATCGAACGTTCACTTTTAAAAGCTCCAAAACGGAAGACTTCCCATCTCCAACAACTTTCATCATTTCCTTGACCACCACCGAAGTAACATGCCCATTATCTTCATTGGGCATGCGGTAATAAAAAACACCCAATTCAATTTCCATGTTGATGAATTCCTGCAATAAAAAAGGCACATGCACCTTTTCAAGATAGGTGACGAGTTGTTTCTCATTAGCTATTTTATTTACCAACCATCCTCGTTCCCCAATATCAGGCTTAAGGATGAATGGGTATCCTATCCCAAGTTTTTGCAACTCAATTAAGAAGTCATTCAGGCCGATTCCGGGATCAATTAAAACCGTTTTTGGTTTATGTCTTGTTGGAATCTTGTTGAATATTTTCATCTTCGACTCACCCAACATGCCGCCATAATCAATACCTGGGTTTGAAGCGCTAAAAAAAAATAACGCCCTTGCTCTTAGTGAAAGCCACAGATAATAGAAATATATAGGGAAGTAAAAAACTGAAAATGGCCAGAATTCCCAATGGGTAATCTTTGTCCACCAAATTCTAATGGTAGAAATCTCTAACTTACTATTAACAGATGAAATTGCTGAAACAGCCATGATTTCGGCTATTATCCAGCGTGTTCCTGTTCTTTCTGGTATCTTATCGTGGAAGAAGCTACACCGAAACCTGGATCTATTTTAACATAAGGACAAACGCTTTTTATGCCAATCTTAATCAAAGCCATATGATGAATGGCATGCTCGATGTTATAGACGAGTTCCCTATGAAAGTTACTTTTTATGTTTATTGGTGATTCCCTGTCAAGGTCATAGTTTACACTGAATTCCATTTCAAAATTTGATGGGTTTCTTGAAACAAAGTCTCTAATGCTATTTAGAACACTTAATGCGAGTTTCTTGTCTTGCTCAATAAATTTGTCATGCTTCCGTAAATCGTAATCGATTTGCTGCGTTGAAACGGCGTCGATCAAACAAAGAAAGAACTCAAGCGTGTGCCTTACATGCTGGCCAATTGTTGAATCGTTTAAAATACTACAAGGTTTATCAAAATCACCTTCTTGTATTTGGTCAATAGAACTTTTCAATTGATCCAATAAATTCAGGGCAGCTTTAGTCAGATTATTATTCATGAGGTAATAAGGTCAGCAGGCAAAAGTAATACTTATAAGAATTAAATATGGTCGTTTATGAATCAGAACAATTCAATATTATCTTACCGAATTTACGATCTCGCTCCACTTGGAATCAGCGCTGGATTTTAGGTTTGATTCATCATTGTTCCAATCTTTGAGTGTATTTGTAAAGTAGAAGTTATAGAACAGGTATAGTTTATCATCTATTATTTTGAAGGTCTCCGGATCAACTTTGACCTTTTCACCAGTAGCTCCCATTGCATAAGCGCACCATCCGCCATATTGAGGCTCATACTTATCCGGGTTGGACTGAAACAATTTCCTGTTTTCATCAGATTCAAACTGATAGGTAACACCTGAATGCGAATATTGAAATTCTTTCTTTCCCTCTACTGCTTTTCTTTGGACAAAATAAGCAACCGGATCATATCCCTGAATAGCAAGGTCGTCCTTTAAATTAAATGCTTTTGTTCTTATGGTTTCTTGTGAATACCCAGAGAGTGAAATGCAAAACAGGATTGAGCTAATGATGATCTTCATTATCATTATTTAGTTCTGTGGTAATACGATTAATCCGCCCGCCAGTTTACCAGATATTTTACAATTGTCTTTTTAAGTACATATTTGAACACCAACATGATCAATATTCGCCAATTACTAGCACTATTCCGGCAATTCGGACCTGGAATCTTATTTGCCAGTACTTGTATTGGTGTCTCTCATTTGGTTCAGTCTACCCGTGCCGGTGCACTATATGGATTCGAACTGATCATTTTTGTTGTTCTCGCAAATCTTTTTAAGTACCCATTTTTTGAAATAGGTACGAGATATGCTGCAGCAACCGGTAAGAGCCTGATGTTTGGTTATCTACAAGAAAAAAAATGGGTGCTGATTCTTTATCTGATTATTAACCTGGGATCTGTGTTTACCGTCACTGCAGCTGTTACAATGGTCACAGCCGGAATGCTTGGCAACCTTTTATCATTAAATGTGAGTATTCCATTCCTATCAGCGTTGGTAATGAGTTTGTGTTTTCTAATCCTATATAAAGGAAATTATGCCTTTCTTGAAACGATAATTAAGATAATCGCCAGTTTGCTAGTGCTATCCACTTTGACGGCTTTTTTTCTTGCCTTGTTCAGGGTTGAAGCTCCACATGTTAGTTTTTTCAATACTCAACTTCTCTTTGAAAACAAAAGCATCATTTTCATCATAGCGTTGATGGGATGGATGCCCTCAGCACTTGATATGGCTGCATGGAACAGTGTTTGGACTGTAGAAAAGATGAAACTCGAAAAGTCAACGACCTTTAAAATGCACCTGCTGGATTTTAATGTTGGCTATCTTGTGACTGCTTTTCTGGCCTTTTGTTTTCTTGGCATGGGAGCTCTTATGCTCTATAATAAGGGAATCCCACTATCTGATAATTCAGTTGTATTCGCAGGTCAATTGAGTGGAATGTTCACATCAGCGATAGGCGACTGGGTATTTGTCGTTATTGCCATTTCGGCGTTCAGTACTATGTTTAGCACATCACTTACCGTGTTGGATGGCTATCCCCGAATAATAGAGGAAACCATAAACTTACTCCTTGGCAAGACCTGGAAATTCTATAGGTATTTAATCGTAATCGTAATGATTCTAAGTCTCATTATCATTTCTTATTTTGCCAATAATTTATCGTCTTTGATTGATCTGGCGACCGCTATTTCTTTTCTAAGTGCGCCCATCATAGCCATCATCAATTTCAGGGTAATCATGAGCAAACAGGTCGAAAAGGCACATCGTCCTAAATTATGGTTGAGGATACTCTCCTACCTGGGGATATTGTTCCTGATTGGGTTTAGTGTTGTTTATCTCGTTATGATAACATAAACACTCAATCTTCAGAAAGTAATGTCACTCCGTTGAGGTCAGTGGTAAGAATATCACTCATGTAATCAAAAAAGGGACGCATTTGCTTGAACCCGTTGACAATAGTAATCGCAAAATCTTTGTTTAAAGCTTCCCTATCACTAAAGTGGTGTCGGAGGATAAAACGTTTATAACGCAGCAGATCAAGGTCTGGATTATTCTTTTCAAAACCCCTGGGAGAGGTCTTAAGTTGTTCGCCATGTAATTGTCCAAAGTATTCTATAAATTTTTGTGAATTCAGTATCTCCCGAAGAGGTTCGCTGTACTGGCTTATTTGTTTCCGAATGTGTAAAAGATCCTGACTATTCGGATTAAAAAAACCGCCAGCAACATAGCTATTACCAGGTTCAATCTGATAATAATAGCCTCCTCTTAGCTTGGCAGTTGACCTTCTCATAAACCCTCCCCAATTGGTTTTATAAGGAGTTTTGTCTTTTGAAAAGCGAACGTCACGGTATATACGAAAAATACTTTTTTTTACTGAAACAGTTTCAATGTTATCATGCTCGTTCATGTGATCGATAACATGCTGCCCCAACTCCAACACCTCTGCATATGATCCTTCATAAAGCAATCGGTTGTTGTTAAACCACTCCTTATTGTTGTTGGATTTTAGTTGTTTAAGATATTGGAATGTCTTCTTCATTATTGGCTTGGTTCAGAATTCTTAACAAACCTTCTAAAGTTCTGTCTGAGAATTAATATCAGCATGATAATCAGCAGATAGAAGCTAAAACTCAAACCTACCCTCAGTCCATAAATATCTGCCAGGTAGCCAATTGCAGGAGGCCCAACAAAGAACCCAGAATAACCAATCGTAGTAACCATGGCAATGCCCATACTTGGTGAAATACCTGAGACATTCCCGGCCATTGAGTAGACTATAGGTACAACGGTTGCCAGCCCAAGGCCAACCAGGAAAAACCCAATTATCGTCATCCATGAAGAATTGAAGACCAATACCAGCATAAAGCCGGATATTGAAATGGCTGCGTTCCAAATCATTAGTTTCTTTTTCCCCAATCGTTGGGTGAAATAGTCACCCATTAGCCTACCGATCGTCATAGAGACACCAAAGCTACCAAAAGCTACAGCACTGAATACTTCTGTTTCGCCAATCACTGAATTCATATAAATGGCGGACCAATCAGCAATGGCACCTTCGAAAAGCATACCACAAAAGGCAATAAAACCCAGTGGAATTATCACTTTATCCGGCAAAACGAATGTTTTTGAATGGCGATCACTTTTTATTTTATCTTTTATAAGAAAGCTTGAGGCGATTAAAAAAATTATCAATCCCAGGGCGGTAATAATTATCAAATGGTGATGTAATAAAATGGCACCTTTTGAAAATAGTGCTCCGGCACCAGCTCCCAGAGCCATCCCAATACTCCAAAACCCGTGAAAAGAAGACATAATTGGCTTGTCCCATTTCCGTTCAACCAAAACGGCCTGTTCATTCATAGTAACATCCATTGCGCCATTTGACACACCTATCAGGAAAAACAAGACCCCGACCAAAAAAAGGTTATGTGGAACCGCTAAAAGCCCAATGGAAGCGCATATACCAATCCCCATCAATTTAATAATCGTTGCGCTGCCATAAGGCATGGCTGCTACAGCCCCTAATGCCATTACAAATAAGACTGAACCTAATTGGGCATTAGAAATACCCCTTAAACCCTCAAGCTCAGGAAGTCTCGAAGCCCAGCTGGCATAAAAAAACCCATTAACAAAAAAAAATGTAGCTACAGCAATACGGTTAGCTTTCACAATGGAATGCTTTATGAAAACGCAATGATAGCAGTTTACTCGACTTTTTGGCGAATGCCAACTTAAGCGCCAACCCAGGCCTTTCTCAGGGCTAACTGTCTGGCTGTTGCTTTTGGATCAACCTGGATAGAGAGCCCTACTTCAACAGGTACTGAAATAGCCCTAGCTTTAAGTTTAACAAGTTTTTCCTTTCCTTTTACCTTTCTTAAAACTGTAACTTTGATTTTATCTCCAACGGTGGCATTATTTCGGAAATTCTCAACAATGCCCTGGAATGACTCGAAAGTCGTTGTTTCACCATTGAAATTTATAAATCTGTCACCAACCATGTAACCCATTGCTTTGCCAAATTCGTTGACATTGTCTAAACTCCTGATCATAAATTGACGTGTATCACGGTCAAGGCCTAAACCAATATTGCCCATCGTCAGTTGCTGTATTGTCCCTTTTTCAGTAAAGGAAAGGCCAACAGTAGAAAATAGCTTATCATAAGGCAGTGGCTCGTCTCCCGAGACATAGGTTTCAAAAAAATCACCGATTTCAGGATATGTCAGAGAAACAATTTTATCAAAAAGTTCATCGTCTTTAAAAGATGTATCCTTTCCATAATATTTTGAAAGTTCCCGCATCAATTCCTGAATACCATATTCTCCATTTGACAATTCTCTCAACTTTATATCGAGCGCCATCCCAATCAGGGCACCTTTTTGATAAACATTATCATACTCATCCTTGTATTCATCAAGACAGAATTTACTCATTTTGGTAAATGGAAGCGTATCATTAAAGTTCCGAGAACTAACTATTTTTTCCTGCAGCACATTAAGGTAATTCGCCATTCCCATTAGCCCGTGCTTTATCTGCACATGCCCTGCCGAGTATTCCGTTACTCCTTCATACATCCACAGATGCTTTGACATTTTGGGATTAATGAAGTCAAAGTCACCGATTTCTTCTGAATGAATACTCAACGGAGTGATAATATGAAAAAACTCATGTGCCGCAATATCCCGGACCGATTGAACCAGGAGTGTCGGATTCACTTCGGGAAGGGTATATAATGATGACTTGGAGTGCTCCAGGGCACCCATTTTTCCTGATAAACTGGGATAATCCATCAGGCATATTAAAAAAGCATACTTCTTTATCGGAAGAGTTCCCCCGAGGTAATCCTTTTGTGCGTTTAAAATCTCGGAAACGTTATCCATTACAAACTTTGAGTCCATTACCTTATTGGGTGAATAAACCTGCACCAAAATTTCCGCACCTCCTACCACAAGTGTTGTTGTATCTGGCTCAGCATACATAATTGGAGAGTCCGCCAGCTCGAAATAATTCAATGCTTCAAAAGTATCGACACTGTTGTCATCATTTACATCAACCAGTGATGTGCCACCATAGAAGTTCTCCGGATGCGTAATATTTAAGGTATAGGGTAAATCTTTCATGCCATCGAGATAACCAAAAAAACCATATGTGTTGATGACAAAATTTTTGCCCTCATCAATACTTGTTCCTCCAGGTTCAAAAATGAAATTGTCTTTATCCGAATCGAACGTGTCTTCCATCATATAACTTACTTTATGAAGTTTTCTAGCGTCTTTTATCAACCATTGATTGACCGTTAGTTTCTCAGTTTTGAGTGAATTACCTTCCATATCAAAAGCATGAAAATCCGATGCAAACCTTCCGAAATCACTGATTGAATACGTTCCGGGCACAATTTTAGGGATATGATACTCCACTTCTTCCTTTTCAACTTTTGGAAGCTCCACGGTTACCAGCAATTTGTCATCAACGACATTTCTGATATCGATTATGCCGTTATACCGATTACCAATAGCTATAGTCGCCGTTAAAATCAAGGTGCTAAAGAGTATGATTGTTCTTTTCATTTTGATTTAGTTAGTATCAAAGTGCAAAATAGAAATTATCCGAATATTACTTTCCCAACATACGGGAGTTGTTAGTGAAGTTGATGTTAAAGTTGGTTAAGCGGTCGTCAAATCAATCAACGATATTCACTAGGTAGTAATTCTTTTTTCCTTTTTGGACCAGCAGGTATTTATTATGCAATAAATGGAAATCTACCGGTTGATCGAAGGACTCCAGTTTCTGTTTGTTTATGCTCACTCCCCCACTCTGGATCATCTTTCTGGCCTCTCCTTTTGAAGAGAAGATCTCTCCTTTGGTTGAAACTGACAGAAAATCCGTGACATTTTCCACATTCGAAAATTCGGCTTTCGTAACCGTTACTTGTGGAACCCCTTCAAGGACATTTAAGAGCGTTTCCTCCTTCAGCGTTTTAAGATCATCAGTAACCGATTTTCCAAATAATATCTCGGAGGCTTTTATTGCACCATCCATTTCTTCACGACCATGAACACGGGTAGTAATGTCTTCAGCAAGTGTTTTTTGGAGGATTCTCAGATGCGGAGCCTGCTCATGTTCCTTTTCAATGGCTTCAATCTCCTCTTTGGATTTTAGGGTAAATATTCTGATGAAACTAGCAACATCAGCGTCTGTCGCGTTGATCCAGTATTGATAAAATTTATAAGGCGATGTTCTCTTTGGGTCAAGCCATACATTTCCCTCTTCAGTTTTGCCAAATTTCGATCCATCAGCCTTGGTAATAAGTGGAGTCGTTAGTGCAAAAGCCTCATCTCCACCCTTTCTGCGAATAAGCTCTGTGCCGGTAACAATGTTCCCCCACTGATCAGAACCTCCCATCTGAATTTTGCAGTTCTTTTCTTTGTTAAGCACATAGAAATCATAGCCCTGCACCAATTGATACGTGAATTCAGTAAAAGAAAGACCCGTTTCAAGCCTTTTCTGTACTGAATCCTTGGCAAGCATGTAATTAATTGGAATATGTTTTCCAACATCCCTGATGAAATCCAAAAAGAGAAAATCTTTAAACCAGTCATAGTTGTTCACTATTTCTGCCGAATTGGCTCCGCACTCAAAATCCAAAAATTTTTCTAATTGAGCTTTAACACAGCTGAGGTTGTGGTTCAAAATGTCAATTGATAAAAGGTTCCTTTCCGCTGATTTACCTGATGGATCTCCGACCATACCAGTCGCACCGCCTACGAGCGCAAGCGGCTTGTGACCGGCTCTTTGGAAATGTACCAGCGTCATGATCTGGACGAGGTTCCCAATGTGCAATGAATCCGCAGTAGGGTCGAAACCAATGTACCCGGCTGTCATTTCCTTGTTCAGCTGATCATCCGTTCCGGGCATCATATCATGCACCATGCCCCGCCATTTAATTTCCTCAACAAAATCTTTGATCATGAATTAGTATTAGTAAGGCCAAATGACCCATTGAAAGTGACGTAAAGATATATGCAGCCTCAGGAAAGTCCTTTCGGATATTGGAAAAAGATCTTATTGCCGGTACCAAAAGATATTTCAGTCCAGCTATCAACGTCAAAATCAATTCTACATATGCTGCAGGTAGGCATATTATCAATAAAATCTCCCGTTAGTTTGTTGCAAAAGTCAGTGAAACCCGGATTGTGGCCAACCATCATAATGGAGTTATGATTATTGTCCTGCACAGTTAGGATCAACATTAGCTCTCTTGTGTTGGCGTGGTAAATGCCCTGATCTGTTTGAATTGTATTATTGTATCCTATTTCTTTGGCTATAAGATTAGCTGTAGAGAAAGCTCTCTTTGCGGGGCTTGACAATATTAGATCAGGACGAACTGCAAGACCTTTCAGGAAGTTGCCCATTGAAGGGGCATCGGCAAATCCTCGATCATTCAATGGCCGATCGAAATCAGAAAGACCCATATTGTCCCAACTGGATTTTGCATGACGGACAAGAAATAGTGTCTTCATGGTTTAATATTATTGATAAACAATCTTATTTATATAAAAAACATGACGGCGTCGGCTATCATTCTTTTGCTTTATCCGCTGAATTCCGTAAGCGTAAAAACTGTTTCCGTTCCACTTGGCTAATCCACCCTCTTCTTCCCGATCTTTGATCAATTCATCATCGTCAGTCATCAATTTTATGGCACTAATTGTTTTACCTTCAGAAATATCATCCCCAATGATGAGTTTTGATCTTATTTCTCCTTCAAACATATATAAGAGGATAACTTCATCTTTTTTACCAGCTACATGAACAAATTGTTTTAATTCAGTACTAAGTACATCCGAAATTTCAAAACTATTATCCCAGGTTACTTCTCCGTTTTCATCAAAAGCAATTATGACAGCATGGGTGTATTTGTAACCGACAATGTACTGATCATAAGCCTGATTGGAAAATTGTCCAATCGACAGAGAACTATACGGTGATGCTTGTTTGAGATAATAAGCTTCCCCGATCATGACATAATTATCATTAAGCTTTACAATGTCATGGACAAGCAACCGATAACTCAACCTAATTTTCTTGCCACTCACTCGCCTTCTTTTTAATCTGTTTTCAACTCTTTCCTGACGCTTCGAGGGAAGGAAAGAAAAAAAGTTTTCAAGATCCGGAAAAGCATAGTATTTGAGGTATTCCTGTTGACCTCTATTGATTTTTGCAATATAAACTCCCCGGGAATAGTTTGATTTTCGAGCTGCATAAGTTCCAGTGATGTACTGCGCTCCTCTGTTCAATCTTGTCGATTGACCATAAAGAAGACTTTTTTCATCTTCAGGTTCGAGCACCCGGTTTTGAAGCATTTCTCCAAGCTGATTGAAGGTCCTAATACTAATGGTCTGGCGATTTCCTGGTGTAAATTCTGCCATTAGTGTGTTAAACCTTAAGCGTTCATCATCTAATTCGATATCCAAAAGTTCTGATTTGTTGTTGTAAAAACCAGGGAGGACCTTCATTCGCCGCTCTTCTAAGTCGTATAAGAAAATCACGGGGCGATAATTGGCATAGCCCCCAATAATTACTATATCTCCGAGAACTTCGAATTCCGTTAAACTGAGGGGGAAAATTGTTTCGAGCTTGAATTGGGTGGTGTCTCCATTAGCAAGGTTCAACCTCAAAAGCGTGAATTCTCTGACATCCCTTTTCCTTGATTCCGCGTAGAGCAGATTGACATACCCGGCACTGTAATCGAAACCGCGGTATTCAAAAATGGATGAAAGAACATATTTCTTCACCCATTTTTCCTGAAGAAGAGTGTCAACATAATGATATTCCCAATAATATCCCCCGGAAGATCTTTCAGAAGTTTCCTTTAGAACAACCAAACCCATTTCATCAGCCGGAACAATATGATAGTCGCCATCTTCAAATTTGTATTCGAATTCAATACGGTTTGGCTGAAGCAGATAGTCAACTTCCTGGTTTTCTACCCTCTTTTGCCCTAAAAGCTCAAAAGAAATCATCACAAACACCAACACTGCACATAACTTACAAATCCTCATTGACTGTTGTTAAGTGATACAAATTATAAAAAGATTATACGTGATGTTGTGCGATTCATCCAATTTCTAAGGTAAAAATAAAAAAAACCGATACCCATTGGAGGCTATCGGCTTTTTGCTAACGATATAATGTGTCTTCGAAAAAATTTAAAACAACTAAACCATATAATTCTTATGGTTCTTTTTTTAATACACATTCGAAACGTCTTCCCCTACTCCGCAAGGCTTAGGATTAGATCATAATGTTCTTTACCTACGGGCATCACAGATAGTCTCGAATTACGCACGAGGATGAATCCTTCAAAACGTGGATCAGCTTTAATCTCTGCAAGGCCAACGGGTTTGTTAAGCTTTCGAATTGGAACAAGATCCACAACTTTCCATATTGGTTCGTCCGCAGTGGGATCGGGGTAGTGTTCTTTGATCACTTTAGCTATCCCGACAACTTCCTTACCTGTTACACTATGGTAGAAGAGCACTTCATCTCCATCTTTCATGGCTTTTAAATTGTTTCGGGCCTGGAAATTCCTGACACCGTTCCACATGTCCCGTCCTAATTTTACGAAATCATCCCAGGAATATGTCCCGGGTTCTGTTTTCACTAACCAGTAGTTCATGTCATTTATTCGCTATTCGCCAATTCTAATATCGTCCGACAGCTCATTCTTGTCTTTAGGAATGTTGTCGAAGCCATTATCCAAAAGTAATTGCTTACATTGACCTATTGCTTCAACCAGGCCATTTGTTAATTGTTTGCTCTTAATGCCTGATACAATAGTGCCGACAACACGTTCCCAATCAGACGATTTTAACTTTTCGTTGATCCCCTTATCGCCCAATACTACAACCATATGCTCCAGCTGACTTACAAAGACAAGTATTCCGATTCTATCATCCGTGTTGAATATCTCTTCTTCCAGAAATACTTCCTCAGCCCGCCTTGATACCCGCATGAGCATTTTTTGCTTGTTCACAAGAACTCTTTTTAATGATTGTAAGAGAATTGGAATTAAATAGCCTACGACCATCAACAAGAAAATCGCTATTGAAAGTTCAAAAGGAGTAATCCTGAATGGAATTAGCCACAGGTACGAAAATATAGCCACAGAAGCCGCTGTAATTGCACCCATCATTGCCGACAGATACCAACTGGCTTCATCATAGGTATCACTTCGAGGCACAAAATAGGGAACCAGTTCTCCTGATGTGGCACCTTCAAGGTCTTTAACAGCCTCAGATATTTTCTTTTTCTCGTCTTCTGAAAAGTACGTTTTGCTCATGATTATATCAAATTACCAACCTCCGGAAGCACCTCCGCCGCCGAAACCACCTCCGCCGCCACTAAAACCGCCAAATCCACCGCCACCACTGTAGCCACGACCACTCCCGCCATAATAGCCGCCCCCGTAGTATCCACCTGTACCGCCCGACTTCCAGCGGATAATACCAGTGTAATTACACCGATTATTAAACCAAATACTAAATTGGCAAAAAACCATCCCAGGGCAAAAATGACAACGAAGGCGATGGCTTTACCCACTTTTCCTTTAACAAGCTTGTTAAAAATTGAAATGGCGATGAACGCGATAATCGACCACAGCCAGATACTATGTCTGGTATTTTTAGTAGATATATGCTGACCTTGTTCGGGTAACGGTAATTCCTCACCATTCACCAGTTTGATAATGGAATCTACTCCCTCTTCAATACCTTCAACAAAATGTCCCGTTCTGAATTCCGGAATAATTACTTGCTCAATTATTCGTTTCGATAGCGCATCGGGAACTGCCCCTTCAAGCCCATAACCTACCTCTATCCTTACACGACGATCATTCTTGGCAACAATTAGAATTATACCATCATCTACACCTTGTCGGCCGATCCTCCACTACTCTGCGACTTTTATTCCATATTGCTCAATCGTTTCATCCCCTGTAGTCGGGATGATCAGCACCACGATCTGACTTCCTTTTGATTGTTCAAAAGATGCCACTTTACTTTCAAGATGCTGCACATCCATTGCACTGAAAGTACTTGTAAAATCGTTGACCCTTGCCTTTAACTCCGGAACCTGAACGATGTCGCCGACTGCACTGAGTGCATAAAGCGAAATTATGAAAACTAAAAATGGTTGAATTGATGATCGAAATTGCATTTGGCCTAAAAGTAATAAACTATTGCTAATTTTGACCCTAAGATCGACTAAGATAACTATGAAAAAAAGCTGGATAATTATAGGAGTAATACTGGTAGTTGTATTCATCATTTACAGGATGTTTGCCGGTACATACAATGAAATGGTAACCCTCGATGAAAGTGTTACAACGGCCTGGTCTAATGTAGAAACGCAATACCAACGACGGTCTGACCTAATTCCGAATCTTGTAAATACAGTTAAAGGGTATGCAGCCCATGAAGAAGAAGTGCTAACTGGAGTTGTTGAAGCCAGGGCGAAGGCTACAAGTGTTACCATTGATCCATCCAACCTCGATGCGGCCTCAATCCAACGTTTTCAAGCTGCCCAGGGGCAATTGAACTCAGCCCTTTCAAGATTGCTGGTAACCGTAGAAAAGTACCCCGATTTAAAAGCCAATCAGAACTTCCTTGAATTGCAGGCGCAACTAGAGGGGACTGAAAATCGCATCGCAGTTGCCAGAGACAGGTTCAATGGGTCAGTACAGGGATATAATACCTACATCCGCAGTTTCCCTAATACGATGTTAGCCGGAATGTTTGGTTTCGAGCGAAGGTCTCAGTTTGAAGCAAGTGAGGGTGCAGAGAATGCGCCTTCAGTCAGCTTTGATTGATCTGTGGTTTCAATTTTGACCCAGGATTTAGCAAATCCACCACTGATTAGAAAACAATAGTAATTCAAGGTCTTTTTGGATAACTTTATTGACATTTCATGGTCTCAATGGTTTTTTCATGAAGAAATATGCCCTTGCTATTTCCTGCTTTTTAACCTGTTATTTAAGCTATGCAGCGGCCATTCTTATCCCAATGGACGAGAAACAAAACAACCATCTGAAAGCCTATGGCGCTGCTTTTTACTGCCTTCAGGAAGAGATAGATGTAGATTGGCTTTTGAATTACAGGGGTGGCAGTTTCCTGATTCCTTATTCTGACAAGATTTTGAGAGAGTGCTCAGTGCGTGGGGTTTCATTTGAAATGATTTCAGATGCCCAGGTAAATCAAATTCTGAATCAGATCAGTTCACCAAGCGTGAATATGAATGTGGTCAAGCTTGAAAAAGCACCTCGCATTGCCGTTTACTCTCCAAAGAATGAATTTGTAGAAGATGAATCAGACGCGGTCATTGCCGTACTCGAATACGCTGAGATACCGTTTACAATCATTTACGATGAGGAAGTATTGATGGGTGAACTTGCTAATTATGACTGGTTACACCTGCATCATGAGGATTTTACGGGGCAGATATACCGGTTTCTCAGACGGGAATCAGATTATCTTCAGGCGGAAATGCAGCGTACAACCGCTATCGGATTAGGCTATCAGTCAGTGCCTGCCATGAAATATGATGTTGCGAAGCAAATAAGGTCATTCTGCGCTTCCGGGAAATATTTATTTGCCATGTGCTCCGGTGCTGAGACATTCGATATTGCACTTGCTGCTGATGGTGTTCCGATTAATGGCTACTCAGATGATGAGGGAGATGATCTGAGTGAACTTGGCAAACTCGATTACGGCAAATCCTTTGCTTTTCAAAACTTCACACTTGGGAATGGAAGAAATTTTTCTGATATAAATGTCAGCGGCCGATGGGGTGGTTTGGAAGACGAGTTTTTCACTTTGTTCCAATTTTCGGCCAAATGGGATATTGTCCCGAGTTTACTCACACAAAACCATGAATATGTTATCCACGAATTTCATGGACTTACCTCCGCTTTCGAAAAAAACCTCGTAAAATCAAGCGCTTTGATTTTAGGAGAAAATGACGATGCTGACCGGGTGCGGTACATTTATGGCACTTTTGGGGAAGGGCACTGGACCTACTACAGCGGACATGACCCGGAAAGGGGTTCGGGACGAAACAGGGGCATGTCAAGAAGGCCGTTGGTAGAGCTGCATCCAAACTCACCGGGCTATCGATTGATCCTTAACAACGTGTTGTTTCCTGCAGCGAAGAAGAAAAAGCAGAAGACTTAGATAGCAATAATATTTTGCATTGCTAAATCTTAATATAAATTTGCGACCTTATTTTACCGGGTAAAGTTGTTATGTGGAGGTTCACACCGACACTCACTCCCGTACCCACACCCAGTCGCCTCCTTAGCTCTCCCGAAGTTTCGGGATGGTAGAGCAACTGGAGAAAAGATAGTAAGGATAAGCCTCCTTAGCTCAGCTGGTAGAGCAACTGACTTGTAATCAGTAGGTCTCGGGTTCGATCCCTGAAGGGGGCTCTTGATAATCAGGCAGTTAAGACTAAAAATCTTAACTGCCTTTTTTATTTGCACGTAATTTGCACGCATCTGCTCTTACTATAAGAAGAGCCATAAATCTTAGCTATCACATCTTCAATTTGACGGGTAGTCAAACCTTTACCATAAAGTTCAAAACAAAGATCTTTTATCTGTTCCTCTTGCTGATCAAGCATCCCTAAATAATATGACTGGCCTAAAAACTCCCATCCGATCCCTGGGGATCTTTATTTGAAGCCGTGAGCCTATTCCTGATCGACTGGCCATTCGGTAACCATTTCCTTTATTTCCTTCGGTTTGATCTTCACCCAAAAAAACCTGACGCTCACTATACATTAACCCATTGATCATCATTGCAAACACCTCATTCAATTCATTCTCGTTTTGAATATGATCATTGATTACATTTTGAAGCTGAGGTTTAGTTAATTTTGACTCGGTTTCCTGATTTAATTCTTTCATAATAATATCTGTCGTTATTTATTACTATGAAGTTAAATGTGGGAAACCATTTTTTTACACAGACACACTTTTTGGGACACTATGCCAACCTGAAATGCTAAGTAAATCCGGAATAACTAAAAGCATCAAATTGCTTTCAAAGATCGAAAGAGTAGTTGAATTGCAGGATGTCTGTTCTTTTAATTCCTGTGATTGAGTTCGGCTGTTTCGAAAACGCCTAAAAAATAGGCCCTCATTGGCTATTAACAGACATTTATGAAATTTAGAGGTGTCAATTATAGAATATGCAAGGGAAGAACTTGCCATAGACTATGCCAAAATCTCCTTTACCACCCTGCCATGCACATCAGTCAGACGATAGCGCCGGCCCTGGTGCTTGAAAGTAAGTCTCTCATGATCAATACCCAACAAATGCAGGAGTGTAGCCTGAAAGTCGTGTACATGGACCCCATTGTTGGCGATGTTATAGCTGAAATCATCCGTTTCACCGTAAACCGTCCCAGCTTTTATGCCACCACCAGCCATCCACATAGAGAAACAGCGTGGATGATGATCACGTCCATAATTTTCCCGTGTAAGTTGACCCTGTGAAAAACTGGTGCGGCCAAACTCTCCTCCCCACACTACGAGGGTATCTTCCAGTAAACCACGCTGTTTCAGGTCCTTCACCAGTGCCGCAGATGGCTGATCTCCTGAACTGGTCATCTTCTGAATTTCAGTGGGTAAATTGCCATGCTGATCCCATCCCATATGGTAGAGCTGGATAAAAGGAACATCCCTTTCGGCCAGACGGCGTGCCAATAAACAATTGGCGGCATAAGATCCAGGCTTTCGTACATCCGGGCCATACATGTCCAGGATATATTCAGGCTCATCGGAAAAGTCTGTTACCTCAGGCACACTGGTTTGCATGCGGTAAGCCAGCTCATACTGATTTAATTTGGAGTCAATTTCAGGATCACCCCAAACTGCCTTCTGTTCCGCTTCCAGTTGTCCAAGATAATCCAGTTCACGCCGCCTGCTATCGCGATCAATTCCATCAGGATTTGATAAATAAAGCACCGGATCGGCCCCTGACCTGAATCGTACACCCTGATGATGTGAAGGCAGAAAACCGTTGTTCCAGATTTGCATGTTCAGGTTTTGGGTATCATCCCTGCCTTTTGAAAGCAATACGATAAACGCTGGCAGGTCTTTATTAGGGCTTCCCAGGCCATAACTCATCCACGATCCCATGCTGGGGCGACCCACCTGCTGCGATCCTGTTTGAAGAAAAACGATCGCAGGTTCATGATTGATCGCTTCGGTGTACATCGACTGCACTACGCAGATATCTTCTGCAATGGACGAAATATGTGGCAGAAGGCTGCTGAAATGGCCTCCAGTCTTAGGATGCTTTGTGAATTCAAACTTTGATCCTACCAATGGGAAACTCGATTGGGCCGCTAGCATACCGGTAATGCGTTGCCCCCCCCTGACGCTATCAGGAATTTCTTCACCCCAACGCTTGATCAATTCTGGTTTATAATCAAATAATTCAATCTGGCTTGGTGCCCCGCTTTGAAAAAGATAGATGACACGTTTTGCTTTGGGTGCATGATGAAGGGCTTTCAGGATTCCTTCATCCGGAGTCATCCCCATCTGGCCGGAGAAGACATTTGATTGCCCAAGTACCGAACCCGGTAACAATAACGATCCCATGGCCATAGAACCCAAACCCATTGTGGTAGTGCGAAGGAACTCCCTGCGGGTTTTGAGGTATTGTGCGTTTTGTATGTCGTATGACTCTTTCATTGGCCTGGGCTTTTAGCCTAATTGCTAGTTTTTAAAAAAAGCTTCTGTCGAATTCAAAATGGTATTGGCTACTCTTCCCATCGCCGCAAGCTCTGGTTTTGGTATCGAGGAACCAGGTGTGGCTCTTCCTATTTGCAGATAAGCCATGCTACTTTTTGGATTTGTTTTAAAATACTTCAATTCCTCTCCATATTGTTGGTTCAGTATTTTCTCCTCTTTATCCGTTGGATATCGGCTGGTCAATTGCCGAAAGATATTGGAGATGGCCTCATCCTGGTTCCCATTAGATATTGTCCAAGCCTCTTCTGCGAGAACACGGCAACCTTCAATCATCTGGGGATCGTTGAGTAACACCAACGCCTGCAAAGGGGTATTGCTTCTCTGTCGCCTCACCTGGCACTCGGCCCGACTGGCCGCATCAAATATCATCATATTCGGGGGTGGCATGTTCCTTTTCCAAAAGGTATAAATGCTGCGGCGGTAAAGTCCTTTTTCGTAATCAATTTCATATTCCGGGAAGAATGAATGAGTCATTACTTCTTTCCACAGACCATCGGGCTGATAAGGAAAAGTTGATATTCCACCAATTTTTTTGTCCAATAAACCACTGGATGTCAAAATGTTATCCCTGATCATTTCAGCTGATCGTCGATACCTGGATCCCCTGGCCAAAAGTTTGTTATCGGGATCAATTTCCAACAGTTCCGGTCTTATGACAGAAGATTGGCGATAAGTGGCTGAAGTAACCATTTGCCGGATAAGGCGCTTCATGTCCCAGCCATTTTCTTGAAAATCAATTGCCAGCCAATCCAGTAATTCAGGATGTGTAGGCAATGCTCCCTGGTTGCCAAAGTCTTCAACTGTTTCAACAATTCCTCTGCCAAATACGAGATACCAGATCTGATTCACTGCCACCCGAGCAGTAAGCGGATGATCAGGATGAATGAGCCATTGACCTAATCCTAGGCGGTTACGTGGCAGGTCTTTTGGCATGGCAAAAATGGATTCGGGTACATCCCGGCTTACTTCCTGTCCTCGCGCATCATAAACGCCTCTATCCAGAATGTAAGTGGTTCGTTCTTCTGGAAAATCCCCCATGACCATAACCTCCTGGGCTGTATCAATCAATTCAATCTCCTGCGCCTGCAATCTCCGGAGGTTTACGCGGTATGTTTCCAGATCATCATCTATGAATAGATCATAGAATTTGCCCAATTGTTCATCACCATTTTTTAAAACCTGGGTATAGGCAGATGTTCCCAATTCAGTATCGAAAAGATATTTCGCAACATAGGCATCCGCTTCCCGATTGAGAATGCGCAGTTCATCCACCATTCCACCGGTAAAGTCCTGGTCATAGTGCCGATTTCCAATGATCAATCCCCTATAGTTCTTGCGGACTAATTCTTTAGGAGTGATGAACGGTCTGGCAGACCGGCGGATATAGTTTCGCTCAATATCTACCCGTATTTTCTCCCCATTGCGATAAATGCTCATCCCGTCTGCATTGCTGGAACCATCGTAGGTCCAAACAAAGTGCACCCAC
>JAQCLE010000097.1 GCA_027592755.1 Bacteroidota bacterium
TCAAAGGTTTGAACTTTTTCCGCTATTTTATCCGTTTTTTGAAATTAGACTTTCGGATAGTTGTGATATCCTCCTTCAAAAATCAAATCAATGCCTAAAATCTGCGATTTGTGTTGTAGGTAAATGATATCCTTCTTCTTATAAACTACTTTTTGAAGTTGAGCAATCATGGTAGCCAACTCATCCGAATGCAGTTTATCGAATGGTTCTGTTCTCCTTATGAAATTCTGAATTTCAAATGATTCCATTGAGTGAATTTTAAAATGTTATGATTAAACGAAATCCGGACAGTTAATATCTTTAATAAGGTTAATTCTTTGTAAGAAATGATTTAGTCTGAAGAAATCGCTTTTGAGTGCTACAATTATTTGAATTAATTTTTCCATTTCGTTCAAAGATATTTGGAAAGTTTTGTCACCATTTACCAAATCAGCAAAGATTGCCCCAATTCCTGTTTTAGTGCGATTTTTTGGATTATTGAGGCATATAATGGCAACTTGACAATCAGTAGCCCTGATTTTACTGTCACAATTGACAATTTATTTTCTTTACCACAGCATTGAAAAATTCAAAGGGGCCCTAATCAATCAGAGATTCAGCGATATTTAAAAATGAGGACCGAAGAAAAGAACTCAAACCGTTAACGTTTTCGGATACCTGTAAAAGCTGTCATATTTTCATTTGAGAATCAAATCACAAAAGTCATATTGACATGTAAACAGCTGTTAACCATGTCTTTATGTCATTTTTATGTGAAAAAATGTTAACAAATTATCCAAACTTTTCCTCTGGCATTTGACTTGAATATTAAATCTCAAAGTGTCATAATTGATTGACACATTAGGAAATTTAATCTTTAAACAACTTTTAAAAAGGAGGTAATTATGTCAATCGTAAAATGGAATGGAGACGTTTTATCAAACTTCTTCGATGATTTTTTATTAAGGGATTTGTCTGACTGGAACAATCCCAATTATTACAGTTCTGGAACCGTTCCTGCGGTAAACATCAATGACTTGCCAGATCATTTTGAAGTCGAAATGGCCGCTCCAGGAATGACAAAAAATGATTTTAAGGTCGAATTGAACCACAACCTCTTGACAATATCATCTGACAGGATGCTGGATTCAAAAGAAGAAGGCACTAAAATCACTTTCACCAGGAGAGAATTCGGTTATGGCGCATTCAGGAGGTCTTTTACATTACCACAAAATGTTGTGGAAGCGAACAAAATAAAAGCAAAGTACGAGAATGGCCTGCTTACTTTACTTATTCCAAAAAAGGAAGAGGCAAAACAGCGTCCACCTCGAATGATTGAAATTTCCTAAATATCGGTTTACTGTAAAACTGTCATAATGGGCGGGCGATTAGCATATTGCCTGCCTTTATACGAATCGAGACCATGTTAAACAGAAAGGAGATGAAAATGAAAAATACGATCCATCTAGTAATTGCCGCAATAATTGGGAGTTCCCTGACACTGGGAGTTTATCATTTCGGAAATTTTTCAGAAGAAAAAACATTAATGATTGAACACGTCAATTCAACACCTGTCATTGGAACCATGTATACAGCAAATGAGAAAGGTGATATTGTGCCTTTGGATTTTACCGTTACCGCGGAAAATGTGATGCCTTCGGTTGTTCATATCAAATCTACACAAAAGCTAAGCAGCCGTGGTCCACAGAATTATCAATACAGAAAATTGCCGGATCCATTCAGGGATTTTTTTGGTGATGATTTTTATGATCAGTTCTTTGGTCCAGATAAAAGGCAAGGCCCACAGAATTTTCGTGATGAAGCTCCTGCGAGGGTGGGAAGTGGCTCCGGGGTGATCATTAATGAAAACGGATACATTGTCACTAACAACCACGTTATTGATAATGCAGACGAAATCGAAGTGACGTTACATGATAACAAGTCCTATAAAGCTACCGTAATTGGTACGGATCCAACAACCGACCTTGCACTTATCCAAATAAAGGAAAAAAATCTACAAACAATACCCCTGGTGAACTCTGATAATGTAAAGATTGGAGAATGGGTGCTTGCAGTTGGGAATCCATTTAATTTGAACTCAACAGTCACAGCGGGCATTGTTAGTGCAAAAGCCAGGAACATTAATATCCTAAGGGAACAATACGCGATTGAATCATTCATTCAAACTGATGCCGCCATCAATCCTGGAAATAGCGGTGGTGCTTTGGTAAACCTGCAAGGTGGACTCATTGGCATCAACACAGCCATTGCCAGCCCAACCGGGTCATATTCCGGGTATGGATTTGCAGTTCCATCAAATATGGTCAATAAAGTAGTTGAGGATCTCCTTAAATATGGGGTTGTACAACGCGGTTATCTTGGTGTGACGATCCGAAATGTTGATGGTAACCTTGCCAATGAACTGGATCTTGATGTGACCGAAGGGGTGTATGTTGATAGTGTTTTAGTCAACAGCGCAGCTGGAGCTGCCGGTGTCGAACCCGGGGATGTGATTCTTGAAGTAGATGGAAATTTAGTCAAAACAAGCCCAGAACTCCAGGAATTGATTGCCAGAAGACGTCCAGGTGATCAAGTTGATCTCAAAATTGACAGAAAAGGGAAAACCAGGAAGATGAACGTCACGCTTAAGAATAGGGATGGGAACAACGAACTGGCCTCAAGATCTAACAGTAAATCAATCACCCTGTTAGGAGCGGATTTTGAAGCCATAAACAGGGAAACAGCAAAGAAACTTGAGATTGAGGGGGGAGTAAGAATTGTAAAACTTTATGCTGGAAAGCTCAGACGAGAAACTGATATACGTGAAGGGTTTATCATAACTAAAATTGATAAAAAGATTATTAAAGATATTGATGACTTGTCGGATTTGCTTGATGGGAAGAAGGGAGGAGTACTCATCGAAGGGGTTTACGAAGATTATCCTGGTGTCTATTATTACGGCATAGGCATGTAGTCTTATTTGATCATCATCAATTCAGGGCCCGGGGAGAATCTCCCGGGCTTTTTATTGAGTTATTATTCCAACACTTTTCAAATCATCCCAAAAACCGGGGTAGGATTTTTCAACAACACCAGGGTTTTCGATCCCAATAGGAGCAATCATTGAAAGTGGAGCAAATGCCATGGCCATCCGGTGGTCATCATAAGTCTCAAAGACCGTTTCCGGTATAAGTTTGAAATCTGTGGAATCCAAAACCCAGGTCGATCCATCTTCAATAAGTTTAGCTCCTGTTTTGTCTAACTCAGTTTGCATGGCATCAATCCGATCTGTTTCTTTGATTTTCAAACTTTCGAGACCGGTCATTTTCAAATTAATTTTTTTCCCGGCCGCTGTTACCATCACTGTTTGTGCCAAATCAGGGTAATTACGGAAATCAATTTCGAGGTCGGATTTGTTGGCCTTTTTTGTAAGCGTTACCCCTTCAGCACTGAACTGACTTTCAACTCCCAGGTCATTCATAATAGCAACGACGGCTTGATCTCCCTGGTAGGATGCTTTCCTCAGCCCTTTTAGGGAAACAGAGCCACTTTCAGCAAGAGACACTAACCCGTACCAGTAGCTGGCTCCGGACCAATCCGACTCGATGGTATATACCCCTGATGAATAGCTTTGACGCTCAATCGAAATCACCTGTCCGTTCCATGAAAAAGTAATTCCGAATTTCTTCATAATTTCCAAAGTCATAAGGATATAAGGTCTGCTGTAGATATCACCCACCAATTCAATGGTAAGGCCCATCGGCAATATTGGAGCGACCATCAGCAAAGCCGATATGTATTGGCTGCTGATGTTTGATGGTATTTTAATGATGTCCGTCCTTTGCTTCTCAAAAGGAGAAATAAGAAGGGGTGGATAACCTTTGATATTTTGATATTTAATGGAAGCCCCTATTTGATTCAGTGCTTCAACCAGTATTTTAATGGGTCGTTTCTGCATCCTTGGCGACCCGGTTAAAACCTTAGGTGATTTGGTGCTAACTGCCAGATATGCTGTAAGGAAGCGCATCGTTGTCCCAGCGTCGAGAACATCCAGCAATTCATCGCTGCTTTGCAAGAGACGCTCCATGGTTCGAGTGTCACGAGCATTTGATAGATTTTGCAAAATTCCACGATTACCTGCCAGGGCGTTTATTATCAAAGCCCGGTTGCTCTCGCTCTTCGAGGACGACAATTGAATTGCCTGGAAATCAATTTTTCCTGACGATTTCAACTCAATAAATTCTTTGCAACTGTTGCTCATTGTTGATTGTAAATCTTTATACCTCAAATGTAGAACGCAACCATTTGAGGGGAAAAACAGTTTATATAGTTATATCAATAAAAAATGGCACAATATCTGCACATATATTGCTAAAAAGAGCAACAACAATGAAAAAGACCATTATTTCTGTCCTTCTTGCTGCCCTTTCTGCCGGAGCCATCACCATTTTGTATAATGGTACACCGAAAAATTTAAGTCTGAAAGACTTAACCAAGAAAGTCAGAACTACTCCAAAAGAGGATAAGACAGAAAACAACGACGCATTATTTATCTGATAGCTGGTTGTAATAGAATAAAGCATCTATTACGTCTCCAGTCGAAATAGGAATATTTACGACTCCTTCACCAATTGTTTTTAGCAACGTACAATTAATCACCTTTCCCTGGTTTTTTTTATCCTGGGATATTAGTTCAACCATCTCCTCGAACGCCTCCTTGTCCAATTGAGGTAATCCGAATATTCTATTTATGTAGCTGACTATCTCGTTGAGCTCAGTCTCCTGTAACCCAGATTTCTTCTTTGACAAATAGGATTCGCAAATCATGCCAATGGCAATTGCCTCGCCATGGAGCAGGCGCTCCTCTCCTCTGTCAAGGTAAGTACTTTCTATTGCATGACCGATTGTATGCCCAAAATTCAATAGTTTTCGCTGTCCCTTTTCGAAAGGATCTCCTGCTACAATGTCTTCTTTGACAGCCACAGAATGGCCAATTATATCAACCCAATTCTGGGTATCGAGGTTTTTCTGTGAAATTTCGTCCCATCTTTTCCTATCTGCAATCAGACAGTGTTTGATAGCTTCGGCGAATCCGGAGCGAAGTTCCTTATTGGGTAGTGATTTCAAAAATACCGGATCAATAATGACCAGCTCAGGGTCTTTGAACACACCTATGTGATTTTTAAAACCCTGAAAATCGATACCCAATTTCCCGCCAACACTGGCATCAACCTGGGACAGAAGGGTAGTAGGGATATTTATAAAGTCAATTCCTCTTTTAAATGTGGCGGCACAAAAGCCACCCATGTCACCAATTACACCACCACCAAGGTTAATCATCAGGCTGTGCCGGTCGAATGATCCTTCTGTCAGCGCTCCCCATATGGATTCGCAGGTAGAGAGATTTTTATTCGACTCACCACTCACAATCGAAATAAGCCAATGTTCAGGAATAAGATCTTTGACCAGAGGAAGACATGCTTGTTCAGTGTTTTCATCAACAAGAACAGCAACCTGAGTGTAATTCCGGTCAAAAAAGAACCTGTCCAGTACGCTGGAAAGGTCATCAGTTATTTGAACATTTTTTGATGCCATGACTCAGTCACTTGTAGATGTATCTGCTGGTATGCTGGACATGATTTCCGTTTGGCGCTTCACTGAGGCTATATGAACAATCTTGTAGAGTTCCTCAACAAAGTCTTCTGAAAGGTTCATTGCTGATCCCCATTCCTTACGCGACTTAAAAATGTCATTTATTCTATTTACCTGGAAAATGGTAACATCATTGGACTTTTTGTACTCACCAATTTTCTCTACCAGGCTCATTCTTCTTGCAAGGGATTCGAGAATATCTCTATCAGATTCATCAATTTGCTCCCTCAATTCTTCAAGGATATTAATGAAATCAGAGTTATCAGAAGTCATGGCCTTGATTTTGAGTGCCCTCACAATCTCACCCAATCGTTTGGGAGTAACCTGTTGACTGGCATCACTCCACGCATTGTCCGGATCGCGATGTGATTCGATGATCAAACCATCGTAGTTCAAATCCAATGCTTTTTGTGAGATATCCAAAAGGAGTTCCCTATTGCCACAAATATGGCTTGGGTCACATAGAATTGGCAGTTCAGGAAATTTACTTTTCAATTCTATAGGAATTCTCCATGCAGGAACATTCCTGTATTGGCTTTCCTGGAGTGATGAGAAACCCCTGTGAATTGCACCAAGTTTTGTTATTCCTACGTTATTAATTCTTTCAAAAGCGCCTAACCAAAGGGCTAAATCCGGATTAATAGGATTTTTAATCAGCACAGGAATATCTACGCCTCTTAATGCATCCGCAATTTCCTGAACAGTAAATGGATTTACTGTGGATCTGGCGCCAATCCAAAGAATGTCAACACCAGCCTTTAAACTCAGTTCCACGTGCTGTGGATTGGCAACTTCAACCGCAAATTTTACATTAAGTTCTTTCTTTACCTGCGCAACCCAATCCAAAGCTGTTGCTCCGTGACCTTCAAAATTATTGGGTCTTGTACGGGGCTTCCAAATGCCCGCCCGCATGATCTCGATGCCTTCATTCTTCAAGCCCTGGCACGTTTCCAGCAGCTGTTCTTCCGATTCCGCACTGCATGGCCCCGATATTATCATGGGCCTTTTCTTTACAGGCGACCAGCTCTCTAATTTTTCAATTTTTAACTCCACTGTCTCTATTCAATTAAATAAGCAATTCTTTTAGTATGGCATCTTTGGGTTTCAATATCTTTGTCAGACAATCTGCAAAGGTACAAAATGAACATTAACCCACACCTTTCTTTTGAAAATACTGCTATTGCTTTCGCGTCGAAAAGTACAAAGGAGTTAAGAAAAACGTACTTCCTATTCTCTGCGATGAATCGACCGTGGTTAGTGGGTATTGGTACCTGGATTACAATCTGGGCATTGAAACTCAAACTTCCCGTTAAACGATTAATTAAAAAGACCTTATTCAACCATTTCTGTGGCGGTGAATCCATTCAGGACGCCCGGAAAACAATAGATAAGCTGGCGGAATCAAAAATCTTTACCATCCTGGATTATTCTGCTGAAGGTGAGGAAAATGAAGTGGAGTTTGAAAAAACAACTCGAGAGCAACTCAGAATTATCGAATTTGCCGCAACATCACAGCATCTTCCTTTCAGCGTGATGAAAGTCTCCGGAATCGCATCGAACGAATTGCTGGAAAAAATTCATAGAAAAGAGATTCTCGATCAACAAGAGAAAGAAGCATACGCCAGGATAAAAAGCAGATTTCAAAGTATCTGTCAAAAATCCTTTGAATTGGATGTTCAGTTGATGATTGACGCTGAAGAAACCTGGATTCAAGACCCCATTGATCACATGGTTTATGACATGATGGAGCAATTCAACCGGGAAAAGATAATCGTGTGGAATACCTATCAGATGTATCGCAGGGATATGTTAGAAAAACTAAAACAAGCATACGAGCATGCTCTGGAGAAGAAATATTACCTCGGGGTAAAAATTGTTCGAGGCGCTTACATGGAAAAGGAGCGTGAAATGGCCGACGAACATGGATACACGGATCCAATTCACAGACATAAAGATGATACGGACATTGATTACAACGCTGCCATCAGGTTTTGCTTACATCATAATGACCGGATTTCATTGTTTGCCGGTACCCATAATGACTACTCGAGCCTGATGATGGCCCGGAAAATAGATGATTTGGGCTTTAGCCGAAGTTCAGAGAAATTCTGGTTTGGCCAGCTTTATGGCATGAGCGATCACATTTCATTTACCCTTGCTGCTGAAGGTTTTAATGTAGCCAAATATGTGCCCTATGGCCCCGTTGAAAAAGTACTGCCTTATCTATTCAGAAGAGCTGAGGAAAATACGGCCATTTCTGGACAAAGCAGCAGGGAATATCGACTGATCAAAGAAGAACTACGGAGGAGGAAATTCAAAAACTAAGACAGCTTATTAATTAATCGATTCAAACCTGGAATTCGTTTGACTATCGAGTTCAGATCAAAAAAAATAAGGAACAAAAGAGGCATAGCCCAGAAACCAACACTGGCCATCACCTTGTTTGCAATATGAAAAATGGAAACTGCCATAAAGAAAAATATTTTCAATTTTACATTTTTTTGAAGAGCAAATATTGGAAATGAAAGCTCGAGCGTCATAGTAAATAATACTGCCAGCCAGCATAATGTCGGGTGGTCCGCCATCCATTGACCAAGAGGTAGTGTTTCAAAGTTCCATCTCCCTGATTTTCCCTGATTTCATTAAAAGAACCCTCTGAACAGCACTACCATCAATAATCCAATTGAGACCGGAAACTCTGAATTTCGCTAAGGCACTTACAAAGTAAAATAGGCAGGTACAAACCTGCATCAATTTAATCGTCCATGACGCTTCCCAATTCTTAACTGAAGGTTCTATCGTTTTCACTTTGCTAAGAGATAAAATTTGGTTGGCTTTGGACATCAATAGAATAAACAGAATGTTCATCCACATTAAGTAGCGGTGATGAACGTCACCTGCGGCGCTGTCTCTTACTCCCTTTAAATAGAAAATTGAAACTATCATTATAACAATTGATAGGCGTGTGCGATAACCAAGCATTAAAGAAATAGTTGACACTTGTAAGAATGTAAAAAACAAATAATTGGACAATGGATAGGTATGTGAGATTCCCAGTACTTTGAAGTACCAGAGCTGTTCAATGTAGTGGAATTGTGGGCCACTGATATCAACTCCCAACAGATTCGTGAATTGTGAAAAATTGAAAATCACAATACTAAAACCAATCCAAATGCGCAGTAGTCCCAGGTTCTTATAATCAACCTCATCGGAGAACCAGAAATCCGCCCACCATCTCTTAGCTGTTTGGATATTGACTTTATTCAACAACATCAAGAAGGTAAGGCCTTGTAATGAAGATATCTTTTTGCGAATTCCCTAAACGAATCGTCAGGGTGTCATTAATTGTCTTAGCCAAAGTCAGATTTGACTTGGTATTAGTAAAAAACAGAAACGATTTGGAAACTGTGAGTTCAACAACATATTTGGGATTGGTTTGGTCATACCCCAGAGTTTTGTTTATGGTGCTGAACAATTTGGTCTCCCAATCTCGCTCAATGTAGTTATACGGGCCATGCTCATTGACGGCAAACCTGTGCACTTGTGGTCCAAAGCCATAGGTTCTTTGTGAATAAATCTGCCAAAAACTCCGAAATGGTACGTTTAAATCTTTATAAGTGATGTTACTCATGCTGCCATCCTGATGCTTTGCAATAAAACCTTCATTTCTAACATTTTCCAGATCGAGTGTACTGATCACATAATTATCAGATGCCTTAACAGCACTATACATCGGCGCCCATGTCATAGGGAAGTAATCCAATCGAAAGATGACTGGAATGGTTAGATAGATGAGATACAGAATAATAATTATGGAGACTTTGTTTTTAGTCATATCTGGATATTGACAAACTGCTATATACAAAAATCGTATAATTAGCCGAATACGAATTAATTTAGCTATATATCCTTTAGTTTTCAAGCATGGGAAAAGTGGTTATCGAAAAAAAAGTGGAGCACATCATTCTTTTTGATGGAATTTGCAATTTCTGTAATGGTGCCATCAATTTTGTTATGGATCGGGATCGGGATGGGATATTTAAATTTGCTTCCCTTCAATCAGCTTTTGGACAAGGATATCTCAAAGATAGCCAACTGCCTCTTGATGAGTTTGAATCCATGGTGTTTTTAGAGCATGATGAAATCTACACCAAAAGCACGGCTGTCTTGAAAATTGCCCGGAACATGTCTGGCATATGGCCAATACTTTACGGGTTCATGATTGTGCCTAAATTTTTGAGGGACGCCATCTATAACTTGATTGCAAATAACCGCTATAGTTGGTTTGGCAAGCGTGATCAATGCCGTGTGCCGACTCCAGAGTTAAAAGAAAGGTTTCTTGACTGAAATGATAGAAAAAACAGAACAACTACCTGACCTGGAGTCATTCCAGCCTGAGGAAATGACGGAACTGCTAAATGGCAATCATGCGGAACTTATCAACAGGATAAAAGCAATTCTTAGCTATCCGGGATTTATTTATCTGAGTGCCGCCAACAAAGAGACTTATCGGGAAAAAGTTTTGGAATGGTGTCAGGTCCTTGCCAAAGAGAGATTGGGCGCTTTGGGCTATCCAAAAGAATTTGGAGGTGGCGGTGATTTAGGCAGCTATTTCGTTGCAATGGAGACTCTTAGCTACCATGACCTTTCACTGGTAATCAAATTTGGTGTTCAATTTGGCCTTTTTGGGATGAGTATCATGTTTTTAGGAACCGAGAAACATCACAGGAAATACCTTTCGAAGGCAGGCTCTCTGGAGTTGCCGGGTTCTTTTGCAATGACTGAAACAGGGCATGGATCCAATGTCAGAGATGTCGAAACAACAGCAACTTTTGACCCGAGTAAGAACGAGTTTGTCATTAATACCCCAAGTGATAATGCCAGGAAAGACTACATTGGGAACGCCGCCCGGCATGGTCGTATGGCAACCGTTTTCGCACAACTGATAACGAATGATCGCAATTACGGTGTCCATGCTTTTCTTGTTCCAATGAGAAATGAAAATGGCGAGACGCTGTTAGGAATAAAGATTGAAGATTGCGGTGAAAAATTGGGTTTAAATGGTGTTGATAATGGCCGCATCTGGTTTAATCAGGTTAGGATTCCTGCCGAGAACATGCTGGACAAATTTGCAACTGTTGATAAAAACGGACTTTACTCAAGTCCAATAAAAAGTGATTCAACTCGGTTTTTCACAATGCTTGGTACACTGGTTGGAGGGCGCATAGGAATTCCAAAAGCTGCGTTGAGTGCGTCCAAATCAGCTTTGACTATCGCAATCCGCTATGCCTCAATAAGAAGGCAGTTTGGACTCCCCGGAAAACCTGAAATTCCACTCCTGGATTACCGAACACATCAACGACGTTTGATACCGTACCTTACAAATGCTTATGCCCTGCATTTTTCTTTGGAATACCTGACCACAAGGTTTCTAAATCGATCAGAAGAGGACATGAGGGAAATTGAGGCCTTGGCTGCCGGGTTGAAATCGTGGGGAACGTGGAACGCTACCCAAACTATCCAGGAGTGCCGTGAAGCTTGTGGAGGCAAGGGTTATTTGGCCGAAAACCGTTTTGCAGCTCTGAAAGCCGACACCGACATATTTACAACTTTTGAGGGTGATAATACAGTACTTATGCAACTCGTAGCAAAGAGTCGCTTGACGGATTTTAAACAGGAGTTTCACGATATCAATTTTTTTGGAGTCATGAAGTATATTGCAACACAGGCAGCGGTTGCAATAACTGAGAAAAATCCTGTAATAACCAGACGAACAGATGATGAACATTTACTTGATCCTGAGTTTCATTTGGCCGCGTTCAAATACAGGGAACGAAGCATTTTGATCTCAGCTGCCAACAGGTTAAAACACCATTTAAAGGAGGGAAGGAATAGTTTTGAAGCATTCAACCAGTGTCAAAATCATTTGGTGGAACTTGCCTTCGCCTATATCGAATTGGTCATTTTAGAGCAATTCCAAAACAAACTGAATAGTTTGGAAGTAGGAAATCTCAAAGACACCTTGACTAATGTCTACAACCTTTTTGCGCTCTCGCAAATTGAAAAGAACAAAGGATGGTATTTAGAAGCCGATTACCTTGAAAGCACAAAAAGCAAAGCAATTCGCAGAATTGTGAATCGAATATGTGGAGTGCTTCGTTTTGATGCAAAAGGTCTTGTCGACGCATTTGATATTCCCGATGAACTGATTGGAGCACCTATTGGGCTTGCTCAGGCTTAAAAGGGAGCTATATCAATTCATAATCTCACCACCGCCAAAGACGATCGATCCGGTAATGCGGAGATAAGCATCGTTCTTAATGCTGGGAACATTTCTTCTTTTATCTACAAATTCCCCGAGCACCGGATCAACATCTATTTTGACAGACAGTCCATCGGGGACTATGACTTTGAAACCACCAAATATTGTAAACACATTAATTTCCTGAATTCCTGGAGCAAGTTTGATATTCCTAAGATCCAGTGTTGATCCTCCAAAGACATTCGTAATAGCTCCTCCTTTGAACTCAGAAGTTTCTATTCGGAGTTGATTCCCGCCGAAAAAGGCTATTTCGTTAATTGGACCAAACATTGTTTGTTCACCTGAATTGGCTCCGTGCCTCTTTTTAATCATCAATATTCCTGCGACGATGAGAGCAACCGGCCAGAAATCAAAAATGGTTAAATCGTAATCGGATAATGTTTCAATTAAAATAAATGAAATCCCCAGTGTCATAAGGATTATTCCGGTTCGGTTACTCCTTTTGGTGTAGATCAATAAACCGATGAAAAATAATATGGTTGGCCATCGGAATAGTATCCGTGCAATGTTGAATTCAATAATTCCTAAATTGTTCATTAGCAGGAGCGCCCCAGCTCCCATAAACAGCAGTGCCAATGTTATCCTGGATGCTTGATTCTGCATCGGATTTCAATCGCACTGAAAGGTGTAGGAGACAAGACGAATGCTTTTATCCTTCTCGGATAGTGCGATGGCCTCATTAACAATTGTTGTCGCCAGGTCTTTGTCTTGAATGCTTTTGAAAGGGGCCATGCCATCATAATTGTCATCATAATTCTGCCTGATCCATTTTACCGCTTTACGGGATGTTCGGCTGTACAAAGGCGATTTCATGCAACAGGTAATGGTGACAACCGCATCACTCACGATTCTAAGGTCCTTGCCATCTATTTTCACTACTGTGTCAATCCAGAGGTAATTTATTTCTACTTCATCTGCCTCTTGTGCGATTGATGGAGAGGCAATAAAAAATGACGTGATCAGCAAAAACACAAGAAATGTGGAGGATTGAATCTTATTCATATTAACTAAGTTATTTCAATTTTGATTACCTGCTTAGCATTCTTTGACTTTTGACAATTCACTAAGAAAGGAAGTTATTTAGGAATTCAGCCTTTTTGCTGGATTTTACCCCATGAATCGCGAAGGGTTACGGTCCGGTTAAATACTAATTGGTTTGAAGTGGAGTCATTGTCAGCGATAAAGTACCCTTGCCTTTCAAACTGAAACTGATCACCAGGTTTTGCAATTGATAAGGAAGGTTCCAGTTTCGCATTATTTAAGACTTTCAGAGAATCCGGATTAAGATGGTTGCGGAAATCGTCCTCAATATCATTCAGATCTTCTGTGAGGAAAAGCCTGTCATATAAACGGATTTCAGCATCTACAGCATGCTGTGCTGAAACCCAACCCAGCGTTCCTTTCACTTTTTTACCGGAGGTGTCCGAACCGCTGCGTGTTTGAGGATCATAGGAACAATAAATCTCCTCGACCTTACCTGTTTCCGGATTCTTTTTATAATCCTCGCATTTGATGATGTAAGCATACTTCAACCGAACTTCGGTTCCGGGTCCAAGGCGGAAAAACTTCTTTGGAGGATCCTCCATAAAGTCGCTTTGCTCAATATAAATTTCATTGCTAAATGGCATCTCTCGCATTCCGGCCGTTTCATCTTCAGGGTTGTTTACGGCGGACATCATTTCCGTATCATCTTTGGAGTAATTTGTAATGATCACTTTAATCGGATCAAGAATGCCAAACCTCCGAGGGGATTTTTTGTTGAGATCTTCCCTAATGCTGTGTTCCAGCAGGGCTACATCAATAAGGTTGTCACGCTTGGCTATACCTATCTTATCAGCAAAATTTCGTACTGCTTCAGGTGTGTAGCCTCTCCTTCGAATGCCAGATAATGTCGGCATGCGGGGATCATCCCAACCAATAACATGCCCTCCCTGAACCAATTCAAGCAATTTTCTCTTGCTCATGATGGTATACGTAAGGTTCAGTCGGGCGAACTCAATTTGACGTGAAGGGTAGATACCCAGGGTTTCAATGATCCAATTATAGAGTGGACGGTGTACCTCAAATTCGAGTGTACACAATGAGTGAGTCACGTGTTCGATAGAGTCTGATTGGCCATGGGCAAAATCGTAATTGGGGTATATACACCATTCGTTACCTGTCCGATGATGTTCAGCATGTTTGATTCGGTAGAGAATAGGATCTCTCATGTGCATATTGGGTGAAGCCATGTCGATTTTTGCCCTAAGCACCCGCTCTCCGGTTTTAAATTTACCTTCCCGCATTGCCAGGAATTGCGAGAGGCTTTCATCAGCCGGCCTGTTCCGGAAAGGGCTTTCTTCTCCGGGACGTGTGGGAGTACCTCGTGTAGCGCTTATCTGTTCAGCGGACTGTTCATCAACGTAGGCCTTGCCTTTTTTGATCAGATTGACTGCAAGTTCAAAGAGCTGCTCAAAGTAATCGGAAGCATACCTTGGAGCGCCTTCCCATTCAAATCCAAGCCATTTGACGTCTTCCAGTATGGAATCGACATACTCAACATCTTCTTTTTCGGGATTGGTGTCATCAAACCTCAGGTTGCAATGACCACCGTACTTTTTTGCAATACCAAAATTGAGGCAAATAGACTTCGCATGACCTAAATGAAGATAGCCATTGGGCTCAGGTGGAAAACGAGTAACAATAGAGGAGTGTTTACCGGATTCCAGATCATCCTCAATGATCTGTTCAATAAAGTTTAATGACTTGCCTTCGTCCATTATTTAAGCGACATATTTTTTTGCCGGTGCAAGTTTAGCTAAAAGTGGGAACCTTAGGAGTAGAAGTATTTTTTGATTGAGCGATGAACTAACAAAATTCTTTTGTCCATTCTTTCTTCCTGTGTCACTGCCCTGCCTGTCGGCATGACAGGATCAAGTCGGGCAATGACGCAGTGCCGAGAAGTATTCCCCAACACACAACTATCCGAAAGTCTAATTTCAAAAAACGGATAAAATAGCGGAAAAAGTTCAAACCTTTGAGGTCTCTAAATCTTAAAAGCATGAGCCTCTTC
>JAQCLE010000098.1 GCA_027592755.1 Bacteroidota bacterium
TGGAATTCAAGATTTTAACCGAACTGGATAGTGAAGAAATTTTCGAAGGAATGATAATTGATTACTCAGTCAAACCCTTGTTTGGAATTTTACTCCATTGGCAAACGGAAATTAGCCAGGTTCAAAATCAAAAGTTTTTTACTGACAAACAAACCAAAGGCCCCTACAAAGTTTGGGAGCATACCCACACGTTTACTGAAGTGAAAGATGGAGTAATCATGAACGATGTTGTGAACTATAAATTACCTTTCAGGTTTATTGGTGACGCCGTAAATGCAGTTTTAGTAAGCAAGAAGATCCGTGATATTTTTGGCTATAGAAAAACTTTTTTAGAAAAATATTTTAAGTCAAATGGAAAAAATATTAATTAATTCCTTAATTGTGCTCGGAACGTTCCTCGGCATGGAAGGCGTCGCCTGGTTTAGTCATAAATTCATCATGCATGGTTGGCTTTGGAGTTTGCACAAAGACCATCATAAAAAAGAGACTTCAGGCTTTTTTGAACACAACGATTTTTTCTTCCTCATTTTTGCTTTACCCGGAATAGCAGGATTGTTTTTAGGAATGCAATACCTTTTCAATATCCTCTTTTGGATTGGAATGGGAATCACAATTTATGGCTTCGCTTATTTTTTCGTCCATGATATTTTTATACATCAACGATTTAAACTTTTTAAAAACTTAGATAATAAGTACTTCAAAGCCATTCGAAGAGCCCATAAAATACATCATAAACATCTGGGGAAAGAAGATGGGGAATGTTTTGGGATGCTGTGGGTTCCATTTAAATATTTCCGAGACCTACATTTGAATAGATTACTGTGAAATTTCTTTATCTCCTTATTAATCTATTTACAGTAATTATTCCTTTCATATTTTCGTTTCATCCAAAATTAAATTTCTACAAAAACTTCAAGGCCTTCTTTCTTGCCAACAGTTTAGTTGGCCTGGTATTTATCGCTTGGGATATTTTATTTACTAGGATTGGGGTTTGGGGGTTTAATCCCACTTATGTTTCGGGTATTTATTTATTCAATCTTCCTATTGAAGAAATTCTGTTTTTCGTCTGTATCCCGTTTTCCTGTGTTTTCACTTATCACTGTCTTAATTTGTTCTTCAGAATTCGATGGCAGCCCGGAACAGAAAACGTATTTGTACTTGCACTGGCAACTATTTTGATGATTGCGGGTATCTATTTTCTGTCAAAATTATATACCTCGTCAACTTTTATTAGTTTATCGATTTTGCTTATAGTCCTAAAATATGTTGTAAAAATTGATTGGCTGGCCAAGTTGATATTCATCTACCCCATATTACTCATCCCATTCTTTGTTGTAAATGGAATACTTACTGGAAGTTGGCTGCAAGAACCAATTGTATGGTATGACAATTCACAAAACCTTGGCATCCGATTACTCACTATTCCAATTGAAGATATTTTCTATGGTTTTGAGTTAATATTACTTAATGTATATCTCTACGAGAAATTTCTCACTAATCAAAGATTGGTTTTGAACTCCCAATACATGGATTCTAACCTTCGCCAATAAATAATGCTGAATTTTTTCAAAAGAAAATCACCACTTGACCGCCTCTATCAACAACATAAAAAACTACTCAAAGAGGCACATGCACTTTCCACAACCAATCGTGCTGCAAGCGATGCGAAATATGCAGAAGCTGATGCACTTATGACTGAGATAGAAGCAGTGAAACCTGACCAATGAAATGAATCAAATTTATAGACCAACTCAAGTGGACGTCATTTTTGTAATATGAAAATCCTGTTAACCGGAGCAACCGGATATATTGGCAAAAGACTTCTTCCTATTTTGGTTGAAAAGGGCTATGAGGTTATCTGCTGTGTCAGAGATCCCGATAGATTTAACCCTCCAGCATCCTTAAGATCACAAATACAAGTAATCCAAGTTGACCTCCTGGACAAGGATTCTTTAAAGAATATTCCAAAAGATATTAAGGGTGCCTATTACCTGGTTCATTCAATGTCCGCCACCAGTGACTATGAACTTCTAGAGAAGACCTCTGCTATAAATTTTAGAAATGCAATTAACAAAACAACTGCTCGTCATGTTATTTACCTCAGCGGAATTATAAATGAGTCTTCATTATCCAAACACTTATCCTCCAGAAAAAATGTGGAAGTTGAATTGAGTAAGGGGAATTACAATTTCACAACCTTACGATCCGGAATTATCATCGGGTCAGGAAGTGCTTCTTTCGAAATCATTAGGGATTTAGTCGAAAAACTACCAATAATGATCGCTCCAATATGGCTAAATACAAAATGTCAACCCATTGGGGTTACAGATGTAATTACACTTCTTGCCAGCACAATGTTTAATGAAATAACGTACAATCAGGATTTTGATATAGGTGGGCCAGACATTCTCACCTACAAGGAAATGCTGCTTGAATTTGGTCGAGTTCGAAATTTGAAAAGGAGAATATTTATTGTGCCCGTTATGACTCCTCGATTATCGTCTTATTGGTTATTCTTTGTAACATCGATTTCCTATAAACTGGCAATTGCTTTAGTTGATAGTATGAAAGTGGAGGTGATCTGCCGGGATAATAGACTCAACGAAATGCTTGATATTACACCACTCAGCTACAATGAAACATTAGCAGATGCATTCACAAAGATTGAAAGCAATGAAATTGTCTCCACCTGGAAAGATTCCTTAATCAGTAGCGACCTGAATATTAACATTTCAGACCTCATTCATGTACCCTCTTTTGGTTGCTTTGTTGATAAAAGAGAGAGATCTTATGATAATCTGGATGAATGTGTCGATAGAATATGGAGAATTGGAGGGGATACCGGTTGGTATTATGGTAATTGGTTATGGCGATTAAGGGGCTTTATTGACAAGTTATTTGGTGGTGTTGGGTTAAGAAGAGGGCGGACAAACGAAATCGAACTTACAGCTGGTGATTCTGTCGATTTTTGGAGAGTGCTTTATGCCAATAAAAATGAAGGCAGATTACTCTTGTTTGCAGAAATGAAACTTCCAGGTGAGGCCTGGCTAGAATTTAGGATAGTTAAAAACAAACTCGTTCAAACAGCAACCTTTAGACCCCTGGGTTTATTGGGAAGATTATATTGGTTTTCCGTTTATCCTTTTCACGGATTAATTTTCAATGGCATGTTAAATAAATTAGTAAACGGTTAAAATTGGCAATATTAAAAAGACTCATATTATTCTTACTGCTGAATTTTGGCGCCTTAGCAGTTGGAAGTTTGTTTACGGCAGACGGTGTTACTTCCGACTGGTATCAGGGTCTGAATAAAGCCCCGTGGACTCCACCCGGTTGGGTATTTGGCAGTGCATGGACAACCATTATGATATGCTTCTCTTTATTTATGGCATTTGCGATAAAAAAGGTGAGCAATCAAATCCGATTAGTTTTGCTCTTTTCTATCCAATGGGTATTGAATACGCTTTGGAACCCTTCATTCTTTTTTTTTCATGAAATTTTGTTGGGAATGATTATCATTTCCGCCCTCACGGTTCTCATTGCATATATGCTTTTCTCGTTCAAAAGTAACTTAGGATTAAAATCTATTTTATTGCTCCCTTATTTTCTCTGGCTAATTATTGCCACGTCCCTAAACGGATACATATTATTCTACAACTAATGAAACTTACTATTCATTGGTTCAGAAGAGATTTAAGATTGGCCGACAATACAGCACTCTCTGAAGCTCTCGAGTCAAAAAATAATGTTTTACCTATTTTCATTTTTGATGAAGAAATTCTCAGTGAGCTACGCGATGATGACCCACGGGTTAATTTTATTTATGATTCGTTAAAATTGATTGATCAAAAACTTAAAGAGCACAATTCATCGGTACTATGCCTAAAGGGCAAACCGTTTGAAATATGGAAAAAATTGATTCAGAATTACTCTATTGAGAGTGTTTATACGAACAAAGACTATGAACCATATGCCAAAGAAAGGGACTTGAAAATAAAAGCGCTACTTAAAGCCCATGGCATTGAATTTCTATCTTTCAAGGATCAGGTCATTTACGAGGAACAGGAAATTGTTAAAAATGATGGCTCACCCTACACCATGTTTACTCCCTACAAAAACAAATGGCTCAGATTATTTACATGTCCCGATACAAAGCCTCCTTTTTCATTTATTAATTTCTACAAAGTTACTTTTCAAATGCCCTCTTTGGAAGAAATTGGTTTTCAGTCATCCAATATCAGGGTGAGAAATTATGATTTACTGAAAGTTGATGATTACGCAGAAAATCGTGATCTACCCATTAATGACTCCACAAGTTATTTAGGACCTCATCTCCGTTTTGGGACTATAAGCGTTCGTCATATAATCTCTCAACTAAAACCCCAAAATGATGTTTTTTTGAGTGAATTGATATGGCGGGAGTTTTTTATCCAGATCCTGCATAATTATCCACATGTTGTTCATCAAAATTTTAGATCCAAATATGATGGAGTCGAATGGCTGAACAATAATTCCGACTTTGAAAAATGGTGTAATGGCAGAACGGGCTATCCCATGGTAGATGCTGGCATGAGACAACTCAATGAAACGGGTTACATGCATAACCGGGTACGCATGATTACTGCCGGGTTTTTATGCAAGCACTTGTTAATAGATTGGCGTTGGGGAGAAGCTTATTTCGCCAAAAAACTTTTGGACTATGAGTTGTCCTCAAATAATGGTAATTGGCAATGGGCAGCAGGTACTGGGTGCGATGCAGCACCATATTTTCGCATTTTCAATCCAATGGAACAACTAAAGAAATTTGATAAGGATAAATCCTATATTAAAAAGTGGATAACAGAATATGGCTCTGATGCATATCCCGAACCGATGGTTGAGCACACTTTTGCACGATCAAGAGCTTTGAAAGCCTATCAAATTGGAATGAATTAATTATGTTTAACCTGAAATGAAAGAGATTATTATGAGCGAAACTAAAAAACCCAACATTACACCTACTACTAACGGACCTTATCTTGTGAAATCACTTAAGAATTTCGCTAATCAGAAAGGACCAATTGAAACAAAGGAAACGATGGCACTTTGCAGGTGTGGCGGATCGGATAACAAGCCATTTTGCGATGGAACGCATGCAAAAAATGGTTTTTCATCTGCAAAACTTGAAGGACGGGTTGAAGACAAACGAGAAAATATTGTAGGCGAGAGAATCACTATTCATGACAACCGCGGTATTTGTGCGCATGCAGGCCGCTGTACAGATGGCCTCTCTGCTGTATTTCGCCTGAATGAAGAACCATGGATACATCCTGATGCTGCAACAAAAGATGAGATCATTGCTACAATTAACAAATGTCCCTCGGGGGCATTGAGTTATTCCGTGGATGAGGTCGAGCACCGAAACCGAGAGGGAGAACCAACTATTTTTATAGCGCCCAATGGACCCTATATCGTATCCGGAGGACCGGAACTAAACGATACCACCCGTGGAGAAGGCGCCTCAAAGGAGCATTTTACCATGTGTAGATGTGGTGGTTCCAAGAACAAACCGTTCTGCGACGGAACACATTGGTACAATAAATTCACTGATGAGAAAAACTAGATGACTTTCTTACAACAGTTCCTATTTGGGGAATTATAGTCCCGTTCTCTTTAACTCTTATATTAAAAGTCAGTTGTCTGGAAAGTGAGAATTCTTTAATTATCCACCCATTAAGACGAACGATGATAGGATATCATCTTCAATAGTTACCTGATTTTTCGTGAGACCAAGGCCAGAAAAGGAAGGGTTTTCGACATTCACGAATCCGTGGGTTTCGAAATGAATGAAATTGTATTCTGAAAGGTTAAGCGATTTAATTGTAGCTTCATCAGCATGCTCTGAAGTGACGAGCTTATTCTCATAATTCAATTTGTCAAGCATTGTTCCAACTGCTTCAATTTCTCGCAGAGTGTAGTCCAATGGTTGGAAATTGTAGCGCTCATAATCGGATGAAACAATAGCTCCGGGTTCTGGATTAAAACTTCTTTCTGATCCGGAATTAAACGCACTTGCAGTAAAGGACGGTGCAACACCAAGAAAAGACCCCAACTTGGTTTCAGGAACAAGATTTAATAGTTGCTGATGCAGTAAAGTGGTTGAATAGCTGTAAGAAATTTCGTAGTCCGCAACAAGGTATCGCTTTTTAGAAGAATCTTTTAATAGCGCCTCAAAGGGCAGATAAGCAAGAAAATCATCTGTTGTAATGATGATTTTATCAATATTTATTTTGGCAACAGAAAAGACTGAGTCAATGGGTGCGAAAAGTTGGAGATAGAGGGCCGAAGAAGCAGAATCCAGGTCGTCTTCAAGTTTGTATTTATTGAATTTCTCATGCCAGTTACATCGGACAGCTTGTTTCAGAAAAACTGTGTGACGTTCGATTTCGATGATTTCTGAAGCCAGGTCAATATGAATTCTGGCCAGGTTTAGATCGTTCTCATGCCCATTCCAATTACCCAAATACTATTGATCATTCAGGCTTCCCCTCCTATGGTTATTCAATCGATTATAAACAATGAGAAAAACCATAGCCACCAGAGACAAAAATCCTGCTGAACCAAATACCAATGGCATATTCTCAATATCCCCTCCATACTGCCAGCCTGAAATCAAAGCGCCAAGGCCAATACCTATCTCCAGGGCGATGTATGTGGTGGCAAGGGCTTTACCCCTGTATTGTTCAGTACTCAAATCAATTGTCCATGCCAGGATTGTCGGTGATCCAATGCCTACTCCCAAACCAAAAAAGAAGGAACCGACCAGGAAACTCAACTGGCTGGTAGCCAATCCAACAATGGACATTGCCATAATGACCAAAACAGAAGAAACCACTAAAACCGGAATTCTGCCATAAATGTCAGATGCCTTTCCTCCCAGGAACCTCACCAGCATCGATGAAAGTGTAAAAACGGTAAAAAACAAACCCCTGTTGGCTATCCCTAAATGGTCACTAAAATCGGGAGTTACTGTCAATACCACTCCGAAAGAATAGACAGTCAGCATCATGCTGAATGCCGGGGCCAGTACTTTTGGTTCGATTATCTCTTGTCTTGAAATCGATAAATAACGCAATTTGAAACTGGAAGCATTCTTTGCAGTTTCCTTCATCCCGAGGAGTATCGCTATTGATAAAAACGCAAACAAGCTGGAGGTATAAAACATGGCATCCAATGAAATGCTGGAAGCAATTAACGGTCCAATGGAAGGCCCAATGGCCATCCCAAGACTCGCTGCAAAGCCGGAAATACCCATAGCCTCTCCTCTTCTATCAGCCGGAACAATGTCAGCAACGTACGCCGAAGTTCCGGTGGGTTTAAATCCCGTACTCATGCCATGGATAAATCTAATGAACAGAAAACCTAATATTGATGAAATCAAAGGATACAATAGAGCGGCTAATGCACTTACCAATGCACCGAAAACCATCACCGGTATCCTTCCCCAACGATCAGTAAGCTTTCCACTAAATGGCCTGGAAAGGCCCGCCGTAACTGTAAATAAAGCAATAATCAACCCTATGTAGTCCTGTCCTCCAAGACTTGACAAGTATCCCGGAAGTTCGGGGATGATCATGTTAAAACTTGAGAAAAACAAAAGGCTGCTAAGACAAAGCAGCCAGAATTGTAAAGTGTAGGTCGACCTGAAAGTATCCAAAAAATACCCTCCTCCGTGGCAGGGCTAATTATTTATGGCTGATTAACCTTCAAGGTCTTTAATGTTGGTCTGTACCAATTCAAAACTAGGAGCTACCTTAAGCGCCTCATCGAATTGCTTCCTGGCTTCAACTTTGTCTCCTTTCTCTCTGGCGATTAGACCTTTAAGATTAAGCACCGCTGCTTTTAGTGGTACCTGCTGTGTTGTATTGTCTGCCTTGTTAAAACTTATCTGAATTTCTTCTGTATCTGATTTTCCAAGGAGTATTTCTACTGAAGTGCCGGCTTCATTTAGCCTATTCAAACTCAATTGAAGATATCCTATTTTATACAGTGTAAGTGACTCATTGGTCTTTAAAAACAAGGATTCATAACTGTCAAGAGCTTTTGACGCATCCCCGATATTTTCCCAGCAAATACCCTTCAGCTCCATCATTGTTAAATTATTGGGATTCCTTTTCAAAGATTCTAGTGTGACCAAAAGACATGAAGTGTACTGTCGGTATGAATAATAATTAAACGCCAGTGAATCGAGCAACGAATTATCGGAAGGATCGATTTCAATGAGGTTATATATGGCACTACGAATCATCAGTTGATCATTGTAGAATTTTGCCTTCTTATAAATGTTCAACTGCCTGATGTACTCTTTTGAAGCCTTTCCCTGCGGCTGGTCCTGCGCATTAACATTTGCTGCCATGGCAAGAATAATTATGCCCATTACTAATAATATTGATTTTTTCATGCTGCTCATATCAAATATTTAAATCACTTTCTATGTTTTAATCTTGAGTGTAAATACGTTTTCGACTTTTTTACCCTATAATTTTAAAGCGCAATATTAAACCTTATCTTTTTTACACACCAAGCCAAGTTTTTCTCCAACTGCCACCATGAATGGAAACGCTTCTTCAAAAGTGTTAGCAATTTCACCTTCTAATATGGCTTCCCGTACTGCTTTTTTAATCTCACCAACAACCCTTGAGGGTGGTATTTCAAATGTTTTCATGATGTACTCACCATCAATAACCGGTTGAAAGTTTCTTAGTTTATCTTTGCCTTCAACCTCAACCATTTTTTCTTCAACTCGGGCAAAATTGTTCAAATAGCGCTGGACACGTCTATGATCCTTAGAGGTTATGTCCGCTTTGCATAGTTTCATCAACGCTTCCACATCATCACCTGCTTCAAATAACAATCTTCGAATAGCAGTATCGGTTACTTCTTCTTTTACCAGTGCAATAGGTCTTAAGTGCAGTCTAACAAGCTTCTGAACAAACCTCATTTTATCATTGAGCGGTAATTTTAGTTTTCTGAAAATTCCGGGAACCATTCGGGCCCCCTTGTCTTCATGACCATGAAAAGTCCAGCCAGCCTTCTCATTGAACCGTTTAGTTGCTGGTTTTGCAATGTCGTGTAATATCGCTGCCCACCTCAGCCACAGGTCATAGGACACCGTTGCCACATTATCGAGGACTTTTAACGTGTGATAAAAATTGTCTTTATGTGCCTTTTTCCCGATTATCTCCACACCATGTAAATCAACCATTTCAGGGAAAATCCTTTTCAGCAAACCACACTGGAAAAGCAATTTGAATCCATATGATGGGATAGGAGATAGTATGATTTTATTCAGTTCATCTGTTATTCTCTCACGGGAGACAATGTCAATTCTATCAATATTGTCAGTTATCCCCGAAAACGTATCAGCATCAATATCAAAACTCAATTGTGTGGCAAACCTGATGGCCCTTAACATTCTTAAAGGATCATCAGAAAAAGTAATCTCCGGGGCCAAGGGTGTCCGGATCATTTTCCTTTTCAGATCTTTCATCCCATCAAACGGATCAATCAATTCACCATAATCATGTTGATTCAAGCTAATGGCCATCGCGTTGATGGTAAAATCCCTCCTGTTTTGATCATCTTCGAGGGTACCATCTTCGACTATTGGTTTTCGTGAATCTCGGCTATAGGATTCTTTGCGGGCACCAACAAATTCCAACTCCATATCTTCATAATCAATCATTGCGGTGCCGAAATTCTTGAATACGACCGGTTTAATGTCTTTCCCCAGTTGCCGGGCAACAGCCGTAGCCAGGTCAATGCCGTTTCTGACACATACAAAATCAATATCGTTTGAAGGACGCTCCAGGATTAGGTCCCGGACATATCCTCCAATGACATAGCTCTCCTGACCAGATTTGGCAGCGGCGCTGCTAACGACCTTAAAGACGTGATTTAATTCAAGTTCCTCTTTAAAATTCATCTAACTTTCGAATTTGATGGTAAAGTTAAATTGAATTGGTTTAAGCCCCTGTTGCTGCAAGCTAACTTCTTCATTTTATTTAGTTTTGCGACCAAACCTGTAAAATGTCATCAAAGCCAGGATTACCTAAAGGAACAAGGGATTTCGGACCGGAACAAATGTTCCGAAGGAATTATATTATTGACAAGATAAAGGCGGTTTTCGAGACGTATGGTTTTCTTCCATTAGAAACTCCCAGCCTTGAAAACCTGTCCGTTCTTACTGGAAAGTATGGAGATGAAGGCGACCAGTTAATTTTCAAAATTCTAAATTCTGGTGATTTTCTAAATAAAACCAACCAGGAAGATTACAAGAAGGGATCCAAAGAATTCTCAGGGAAGATTTCCAACAAAGGCTTGCGCTACGACCTCACAGTTCCCTTTGCAAGGTATGTTGTCAAGAATCAAAATGACATTACTTTCCCTTTCCGACGGTACCAAATCCAGCCCGTATGGCGGGCGGATAATCCTCAAAAAGGGCGTTATCGCGAATTCTACCAATGTGATGCCGATATAATTGGGACAAATTCTTTGGTCAGCGATCTCGAAATGGTGTGGTTAATTCATGACGTATTCAAGAGTCTCGATTTGAATGATTTTCTTCTCAAATTCAGCAACCGCAAAATATTAACAGCCATTAGTGAATATATCGGTGAACCCGGAAAGGAAAATACTTTATATGTGTCGCTCGATAAACTTGATAAAATCGGCAAAGACAACGTTTTTAAGGAGCTAAAAGCCAAAGGGATGAGCGAACGGTCATGCGTCAAGCTTGCTCCTATATTAGAGATCAGTGGGGATAACCGACAAAAACTAGAGCAACTAACAGAATTCATCGGTAATCTCGAAACAGGAAAAGAGGGATTGGAGGAGGTAAGCTTCATTCTCGATAGTATTGCAAACAAAGAAAACACCGAATTCAAGCTCGATTTTGATATTACGCTAGCCAGGGGTCTCTCCTACTACACCGGAACAATTTTCGAAGTAAAGCCGACGACTGTTCAGATGGGGAGTATTACCGGGGGAGGCCGCTATGACAACCTTACCGGCGTGTTCGGGCTTGATGGCATGTCGGGTACAGGTATTTCTTTTGGTATCGACAGAATCTATGATGTGATGCTTGAGCTAAAGCTTTTTCCTGAATCAGAAATTGCCGGAACAAAAGTGATGATTACAAATTTTGATCAGGACACTCTTAAATTCTCCCTTGAAGTACTCAATAGACTTCGTAGGAATGGGATTAATTCTGAGATTTATCCCGACAAGTCCAAAATGAAGAAACAGTTTGGTTACGCCGATAAGAAGGGGATTCATTTTGTTGCCATCATCGGTCCCGAAGAAGCTACACAAAAAATTGTTTCCCTAAAAAACATGTCGACTGGTGAACAACAGCGTTTAACTGTTGATGAATTAATAGGAGTATTGTCTTAAATCGGGGTGACTTGTAAAAACAACAATGGGTTTAAACAATACGTTCTTCCGCTAAGCCCTTGAAAAAGTCGTTTGAACATATCAGTTTAAGTATACTTACCCTCGTGATAGTCTCAGGTATTGCTCAGGCGCAGCAATTGAGCAACATAGAGACTTTTTCTGTGCCTTTTACCTCAGGTTGTACCCCTTTTACAGTTAACATAACTTCTACGATAAATCTTAACTCCAGTATAAGTAGACAATACACTTTTGAAGGTGAATCCCTCCCCACACTGGATACATTTCATACTTTTAATACGCCTGGAACCTATGACATCGCCCAAATCCTTGGGCAGGATCCATTTAAATTTGATACCCTTGAAATCACTGTCTATGATCCTGTTATTCCTGATTTTAAAATAAACCAATGTTCCGGCAATGAAGCCAGTGTTACGGCTACTGACAATAACTATGATTTCTATAAGGTGTTTTTTTCAACCACTGACTCAGTACAGGTCAATCAGGGCGAAACATCAGCTTCTTATGCTTTCGGTTCTTCAGGTACACACCAAATTAGGGTTAAAGGTTTTCACATTGACGGAGCTGACAACTGCGGTGAATCAACCAGATCCTTTGAAGCGATCAATCAATTTACGCCAGCAATAATTAATACTCTTGTAGTAAGTGCGCTTGATGATACGGAGGGTGCCATCCAACTCAATTTCAACATGCCCCGAGATGTTGACTATGAACTGGAACTGGCTGAAAATAGTGACAGTGATTTCCAATTTATCCAGGGAGTACGAAACAACGTCAACTTAACTGTCAGTGGACTACAAACGGATAGTAGTTACTACTGCTTCCGGGTTTCTGTCTTTGACGCATGTCAAAATCAACGGATTTATTCCAATATTCTTTGTTCAACGGCGCTCTGGGTGCAGCCCAATGAAGGCTATCATCAGTTGACCTGGCGAACAGGAATCTTGCCCAACTCAAGCTATGAGTTAATAAAAGATGGACAATCCTTTAAAATACTTGATGAAACAATGCTGTCACTGAGAGATTCAATCGTATTCTGTGGAGTAGAAAACTGCTATTCGATTAATATTATTAATGGTGCCTCAAACTCCATATCCGCACAAGTGTGCGCCGATGGCTTGGCAACAACCAACTCCCCACCCATCATTGATATTACGGCCAGTGTCGACGGTGAGGACGTCAAGCTGTCATGGACTCCTGTTACGATGAATCCTGAATTATATATTATCCGGCGATCTCGGGGTAAGCAGCCATTAGAGGAAATTGAAAGAACAGGTAACAATTCATATACCGATAATTCACCTGGTGTCAATCTCTCCCCAATCAGATATGACGTTTTCTATGAAGATGATTGTGGAAGTAGCTCCTCTGAAAGTGTGGTTGCTTCGACAGTTCACTTATCTGTGGCATCATCCAATGGTAATATCCATCGATTAGCCTGGAATCGATACGAAGGGTGGTTTGCTGGTGTCGCCAATTATTACTTGCAAAAACTGAACATCTCAGGTGGAATTGTAAATGAGGAGAAGATTCTTAGCGGATTTACGCAACAAGTAGCCCTGACCAATCTGGACAATGAACCGGTATCATACCGACTAAGAGTTGAATCTCTTGACAATCCTGCAAAAGTTGCTTTTTCAAATTCAGTGACTCTGGAGTTTATACCTGACCTGTTTTTCCCGGCTGCATTCACTCCAAATGGCGATGGCCTCAATGATGTTCTTGAAATTCATGGTACTTTTGTAAATTCCTTAAAACTCAAGATTTTTAATCGTTGGGGCGAGATGATCTTCTATTCAGAAGACCGCAACAGGGGATGGGACGGCATAATTAACCAGAAAAAAGCAGCCAGTGGCGCCTATATTTATACCATTGACTTTGTAGATGAAGCCGGGGAAAGATTTTCAAAACAGGGTACCGTTATATTAATAAGATAAATAGAATGCGATGTTTGATATGATGAAAATGATGGGCAAGGTGAAGGAAGTCCAGGAGAAAATGAAAGAGGCTCAGGAAAACCTAAGACATATTACCGAAACTGGAGAGTCGGGTGCAGGAATGGTGAAGGCCACTGTTAATGGAAAAAAAGAAGTAATCTCGGTGGAAATTGATGAATCACTAATGACTAAAGAGGATAAAGAAATGATGCAGGATCTCGTTGTGGCTGCAGTTAACAAAGCCCTTGAAAATGTTGATGTCAAAGCAAAGGAAGAACTAAAGAAAAGTACAGAAGGACTTATCCCCAATATTCCCGGCCTTGATTTAAGTAACCTGGGTTAATTAATTCACTCAATGGCAAAAGTTGCCGTCGTTATCCTCAATCACAATGGGCAACAGTACCTTGAAAAATTCCTGCCTGCAATTGTCAGATATAGTGAAGGTCAGGTTATCGTTGTGGTTGACAACGCATCAACCGACCAATCAGCCAAACTTATAAATGAAAAATTTGAGGGTGTAAGATTAATTGAATTGGCAAATAACAATGGGTACGCTGGTGGCTATAATGAATCACTTAAATTAATCGATTCCGAATATTATGTTCTCTTGAATTCAGATGTTCAGGTTACTGAAAACTGGATTAACCCCGTAATCAAATTGATGGACAGCGATCCTTCGATAACCGCCTGTCAACCTAAAATCCTGTCCTATAAACAAAAAGATCGCTTTGAGTACGCAGGTGCATCGGGTGGATTTATTGACTTTCTGGGGTATCCCTTTTGTCGAGGCAGAATTTTTAACACAACTGAAAGAGACGACGGGCAATATGATAACACACGACAAATCTTTTGGGCATCGGGAGCCTGTTTTTTTGTGAAGTCAAAAGTGTTCTACCAGCTCGGAGGGTTTGATGAGGACTTTTTTGCTCATATGGAAGAAATCGACCTTTGCTGGAGAATGAACAACCTGGGGTTAAAAGTGATGGTATGTCCTGAAAGCACGATCTACCACGTTGGTGCTGGCACATTGCCAGTTTCAAATCCAAGAAAAACCTATCTGAATTTCACGAATAACCTGGCAATTCTCACCAAGAACCTTTCCTTCAATAAACTATTTTTTATACTACCCATACGTATTTTGTTGGATTGGATTGCAGCATTGAAATTCCTGGTTGATGGCACCACAAACCATAGTTTTGCAATTTTAAAAGCTCATTTTGAGTTCGTTGGAAAATTTAGAATCCATTTGCGTAAACGCACTAGAGGCCAAAAAGCAATTAGCAAGGCGCTGGTTCTTAACAAGTCAGTGGTTGCGGCATATTTCCTTCAACGTAAAAAAGGATTCAATGATATGAAGTTTTAATCTTAA
>JAQCLE010000011.1 GCA_027592755.1 Bacteroidota bacterium
TTGAAACTTAACTTTAGCTTTAAATTACTCATTAATATACTGAATATCAATGAGTTAATAAAGCATTTTATACGGTTTATTTGTTCAAAATATTTATTTATTAAGTGCCTATTTCAATTATCTAATCTTGTTGTTTTGAAAATATCCGCACCGCCAAATCCACTGAATCCAGAAGAAGAAAAATACAAAGTTTTATTATCTTCTTGCAGGTAGGGTGAAGTCTCCTCTGCAGCCGAATTTATCTGTCTTCCCATGCTCATAGGTTCAGACCATTCTTCGGCTCCATAAAATGATACAAATAAATCCCTGCCCCCTAAACCTTCATCACGATCGACAGACATAATGAGTACTTTTCTATCGGTCGTAATGTAATAATCAGATCCTGATGAATAATTGTAATCATTCTTAATATCAATATTCACTGGATTTGTAACAGACCCATCTGAAGATACAGTAGCTGTGGATACTCCGGGAAGCATCTTGCCATTTTTAGCATAACGATTGCCCAGTATCAAAACATGGTTATCTCCATCTGGTACAATGGTGCTAATAAAATTAGGTCCGGCCGTGTTCAGAGGTGCCCCCATATTTTTAGCAGGCAACCATTCACCGCTTTCGGCGTCTAATTCAGAATACCAAATGTCTTCTGCATCGTCTGCACCACCTGAATTGTCAGGATGACCCCTTCTGCTGAAATAAAGGCGTTGACCATCAGGAGATAGAATAGAGCTATGTTCGATATATGAACTATTTACGTTTTCGTTGAGTGTTTCCGTCTCCAAACTCTCATTAACTTGTGGTGCAATGTTTACTAATACATTAATTGGAATGTTTGAAGCTGAAATACCAATGGCGTCAATACTATGGTCGCCATCAACTGCGGTTACGTCAAGTTCTACCCGAAGCGCTTCTATTTTGTAGCTTGTCATTTCGAAAAATAGGTTGAGTAACCTGCTTTCAACAGGAAGCTGTCTTGGTTCAACATCAAATAACAGATGCTCCTGCTCATCGGTGTCATATGCAAAAATCCTGGTCACAGCTCCAGGGTTTTGTGATTCTGCAATAGCTACCTGCTGTGCCTGAATTGGTTTCTCAAACATTACGACAATGAACTGATTCTTTGAATCAGTCTTTGGTTTCCATGCATTTGGATTATCACCATGTCTCGGAAGGACATTTGGTTTGTGTAATGCCTGCATGGTAGAATATTGCAATCGATCAGCTTCAGAAGAAACTTCCACCACTTTCGACGCCCAATGGACGGTTTCCTGGGCATTGGAGATAATAAATACCCCAAGTAACAGTCCAAGAGTTAACCCTAATCGCTGTGTCATGAAATTCGTATTTGGTTAGTTAAGCAAATTGTTAAAATTAGCTATTAATTATTTGTACCTCAACCCTTCTATTTCTGGCCTTTCCTTCGTCCGTTCTATCCCTGGTTATTGGTTGTGTACCTCCATATGCTTTTATTAAAACTCTTTTCTTCTGAATACCCTTACTGGAAATGTAATCCTTTACAGCTTCAACCCTTTCCAAAGACAATTTCAGATTAGCTGCCTGATTTCCTTCGAAATCTGTATGCCCGTCTAACTGAATTACCGCATCAGGATGATTTTCCATCCATTGTACTATATTGTCAAGTTCATCAAAAGAACCTGCAGTAATTGTTGACCTTCCCCTTGAAAAATTCAGATTATGAAGAGACAACACCTCCTCTACAACACCAGCTCTTTTTTCCAGGGTGAAATTTCATTCGAGCTCCAACGTGCCATCATAGACAGTTACTAATAAATCCTGGTTAAACTTCTCATAACCATCCGCCTGCACCGTAATACTGTACTGATGGCTTTTTACTAAATGCAATCGAAAATGGCCAGTACCTGAAGATGATTTGGCTATTCCCATATCATCATAATAGGGGAGCTTCTCATAAGTTAATGTAGCGGAAATTGGCTCATTTGTTTCTTTGTCTGTAATAATGCCCTGCACGAGCACAAGTGTATCCGACATTATTCTTGCATGTGTGATACCAATTGATAAAATAACTAACACGAACACCGCTAAATATCTTTTCATAACTTCCTAGCATTAATTAGCAACTTCAAATAAAGCTAAAAATGCAATTAATTACTAAAAAACAGGACTTTTCGTATGGCTCTCAATAACAATGATTTAGCATCTATCACTTTGATTCTCAATTAAAACGAAAGAAAATTTGATTTTTATTCCATTCAGTACCGTGGTTATTACTTTAACTTTCACGAGATTAAACGTTAATATGGCCGTCAAACAGGTATCATTCATTGTCATAATATTGATAGCCTCGGGTATTTTTACATTTACAATCTCGCGGCTGGTTGGTTTTTTCAAACTGACAAAACCGGCTTATCGAATCACTGACATATCAAGGCGAATCAAAATATTGCTGTCTGTGGCATTTGGCCAAACCAAAATCCTAAGAAGACCGGTCGTTGGAATAATGCATGCGCTGGTTTACTGGGGCTTTATGGTCATCACAGTCGGCACTGTTGAAATGATCATCGATGGCGTTCTCGATACTGAAAGGGTTTTGTCAGATACGGGCTTTTTTTATACGCTCATTACGGCATCTGGAGATATTTTAGCTGTAATGATCATCGGTTCTTGTCTTGTTTTCCTTTTTAGGAGGCACTTCATTAAGGTAAAGCGCTTTAACGGGATTGAAATGACGAAAGGATCTACTATTGATGCTACAATCGCCCTTTTAATGATCCTACTGCTTATGGTTTCATTGATAGGAACGAACGTTGGCTACCTGGCCCAAAACCCTAATGGATATGCAGGTATGTTTCCTATGAGTACTTTACTGGTTGCTTTCGTTGCTCCAAAAGATCTCGATTCGCTATATCTATTTACAGAAGTAAACTGGTGGGCACACGTGATGTTGGTGTTTATTTTTGCCAATGCACTCCCTTACTCAAAGCATTTTCATGTTTTCATGTCAATGCCAAATGTGTTTTTAACCAGGCTTGAACCACTTACGAAACTTAGTAACATGACGTCTGTCACCAATGAGGTTAAAGCCATGATGAATCCTGAAACGGCATTTGCACCTCAGACAGAAGGTATCCCGGGCCCATCAAGATTTGGCGTAAAAGATGCTGAGGATGTTACATGGAAGAATTATCTCGATTCACTCACTTGTACAGAATGTGGTCGGTGTACTTCTGTTTGTCCAGCCAATATCACAGGGAAAAAACTAAGTCCCCGGAAAATATTCGTTGATCTAAGAAAAAGGATGAGTGAGAAAGGCCCTGGTTTGATAAAAGAGGGAATAGGTTTTTCTGATAGCAAATCTCTTTTGGGCGATTATATATCAGCTGAGGAGCTTTGGGCCTGCACCACCTGCAACGCCTGCGCCATGGAATGTCCTGTCAATATTGATCACCCTTCTTTGATAATTGATATGCGCAGGTATCTGGTATTGGAGGAATCGGCGGCTCCGGCAGATTTGAATAATATGTTCGCTAATATTGAAAATAACGGTGCTCCATGGCCTTTTCCCCAATCTGCAAGACTGGACTGGGCACAAAGCATAGAAATGAAATCATGAATGAAAAGCTTTCAAATACCAGGAAAGTAGAAGTACCAACTATGGCTCAAATGGTTGCAAAAGGTGAACAGCCCGAGGTTCTTTTCTGGGTGGGGTGTGCTGGAGCTTTCGATGACCGTTATAAGGCAGTAACACAGGCATTCGTGAAAATCCTCACCCATATCGGTATAAAATATGCAGTTCTTGGACATGAAGAGAGTTGCACCGGTGATCCTGCAAAAAGGGCGGGGAATGAATTCCTGTTTCAAATGCAGGCCATGACAAATATCGAGGTGCTAAATGGTTATAACATCAAGAAAATTGTTACTGCCTGCCCGCATTGCTTTAACACGTTGAAGAACGAGTATCCCGAGTTAGGAGGTAATTATGAGGTAATTCATCATTCGACTTTTTTACAACAATTGATCAATGATGGCCGCATTAAATTCTCCGGGAAGGGGGATTTTAAGGGCAAAAAAATCACTTACCATGATTCATGTTACCTGGGAAGAGGTAACAATATTTATGAGGCACCGAGACAGGTTTTAGAATTTCTGGATGCCGAGCTGGTAGAAATGAAGCGTTGTAAATCCCGTGGATTGTGTTGTGGAGCCGGTGGAGCTCAAATGTTCAAGGAAGCTGAACCAGGTAATAAGGAGGTCAATATTGAGCGAATTGAAGAAGCACTGGAAACAAATTCGAATGTAATCGCCTCAGCTTGTCCATTTTGCATGACTATGCTTTCTGATGGAGTGAAAGCAAAAGAAAAAGAAGATGTTGTAAAGGTTAAGGATTTAGCCGAGTTGATTGCTGAGGACCAGGGACTTTGAATTCTACGATTCGATGAAGATGAAGCAAACATCAATTGTATTCTTATTGTTTGTAATATTTTCAATCAACCCTAGTGCCCAGTCTTTCAGGGAGTTCATCTCAACCCTCCCTGAATTGAATATCCCCGTCAAGTGGTCAGAGAAGGGTTATTTTAATTGGCCTGAGGTAGATCTACCACAAAACCTGTTTGCTACAGCGGGGATAGATCTATACAGTGGTAAGGCGCTGGCAACTATAAATTTCAGATCACATTACCTCGTATTGGTAAAAGAATTCTATAGCTACAAGAATGATTTTTTGATCTATGGATTATTATACAAAGCAGATGGAACTTTTAACAAATTAATCACTCTAAGAAATGCCGCGGAAGGAGGCAATTTAAACTTTTATATTAGCGAAGATTTGGAATTAAAAATAATGGATTCTGATGGAGGAAGAGGTTCTTTATCAACCTTCGCTGTTCAAAATGATGGTTTAATAGCCCAAGGCTATGTGATAGATTATGAAGTTGCCGATGATTATATGGAAAATGAAGACAATCAATGAAGTTATAGCTTTCGCAGAGGGATTTTACTGGTTCATGCATTTATGAATACAAACAGGACTTAGCAAAACTCAAATGAACATTTCGTCGTTCCAAGAATAACTTCTTTAAATCACTATGAAAAGCATGCTCTCCTCATTTTTTTGTGAAAATGTGGATATATCGCACTCCTCAAGGTTGAATTGCTTGCTTATGACGATGACCAAAGCCATTCCGGTGAACAGATAGACTGACATTTGGCTACCCTTTCTTCCAGATGCCAGCAAAGAAAGTATTAGTGCAACTTGAATCGCTAAAGTTGTTAGTCCTAATGACTCGATTGGACTTTGATTACTGATTTCAATCATCAATCATAAAATTAGGCTAATTAAAGTTTTGGTTTAAACGGGAAACAATCCTGTAGAACACCACAAAGATGTCATGCGACCATCATTAAACTTTTTTAGCATTTTTTTTATTCTTAATTAAACCTTTCCAAGAAGTCATTGTCTAAGTGCCGTATTTGAAAAATTGAGTTGAACAAATTAACAAAATGAACATGAAAAATTTTGCGAAAACATTAGGAGAAAGTGGGATCTACGGAGCGATTGCAGCAATTGCCGTAGCCTTATTGATGGCGTCGTGTGGTGACGACACTAGTTTAGATCCAAATGATTTAAATCTTACTGCTGAGGTGGATACCCAATCAGAAGCAGCAATGGAGTCAGCCATGGAAGACCTTGACAATGTTGCTGAAGCGGCCATGATCGCCGCCAATGCCGGCGGTAGGTTTTTTGAGGATGAGCTTTTGGGCTGTGCAACAGTTACCCATGATGAAGAGCTGAAGACAGTAATTATTGACTTCGGTGAGGGTTGTGAAGGCCCGAGGGGAAGAATGAGAAGTGGAAAAATTGTTATCACCTATACTGATCGTAGATTGGTACCTGGTGCGGTGAAAACAGTGGCATTTGAGGATTTTGCAGTGGATTCTGTGGGGATTGAAGGAACCCGAATTTTTACCAACATTATGGAGTCAGAAAATGATTTCCCCAAGTTCAGGATACAACTGATTGGTGGCAGGTTAACATTTCCTGATGCCACCGTAGCAACGCGGGAATCTGATCACACACGGACGTGGATAAGGGGTGCTAATCCACTTTTGGATGAAGCCGAGTTAACCGGAACTAGTCACGGTATTGGTCGTGATGGCAGAACCTACGAAGTGACTATTCTGGAGCGCATAATATATAAAAGGGATTGCGGAAGATTGCTCAAGTTTCTACCGGTATCGGGTGTCAAGCAGATTATCGTCAACGGTGGAGAGCATGAGATCCTTTATGACTATGGCGATGGCGAGTGTGATAACATCATTACAATAACAAAAGATGGCGTTAGTGAAGAAGTAGAAATTGACCTGAGAAGATTGGCTCATATAGCGAAAAATGGTTGATATTTTGTGATGCGGACTATTAGGTAAACCCCGGCGAAAGTTGGGGTTTATCTTTGTAACGAGTCTGAGGTTCTTTACTATTTATTAAATCCTTCACCTCGTAATTCTCGGCTTGCCTGGGAATCTCGGTGTTTGAGCCTCAGTGAGATACTTTGAATGAAGATTCATTTTGCCATTTTTGGGATTGAATTCCTTAATGTACTTTCTTCGCTAAAATGATTTTCGACCTTCAACACAAAGACCTAAAATCCAACGCCAGAGCAGGTACGCTTGAAACGGCCCACGGTAAGATTGAAACGCCAATTTTTATGCCCGTTGGAACTGCAGGAACTGTAAAAGCAGTCCATCAAAGGGAGCTCGAAACCGACATTAAAGCGGAAATCATTCTAGGCAACACTTATCACCTCTACCTGAGGCCAGGTTTAGACATCCTTGAAAAAGCAGGTGGGCTACATCGGTTCAATAGCTGGAAAAAACCTCTGCTTACTGATAGTGGAGGTTACCAGGTTTATTCTTTGGCACATAAAAGAAAAATAACAGAAGAAGGGGTGGTTTTCCAATCACACATTGATGGATCAAAACATCATTTCACTCCTGAAAATGTTATGGATATCCAGCGAACCATTGGTGCTGACATCATCATGGCCTTTGATGAATGTCCACCGTTTACCAGTGAAAAAAAATACGTAAAGGATTCGATGGACATGACCCATCGCTGGTTAGAAAGATGCATTGAACAATTTAACTCAACCGGAGGAAAATACGGTTTTGATCAAATGCTTTTTCCAATTGTACAAGGTGGGATTTTCCCGGATTTGCGAAAACAATCCGCTGAGACAATTGCAGCATCCGGACAGATGGGCAATGCCATAGGCGGTCTCTCAGTCGGCGAAGAGATTGAGGACATGTACGCAATGACCGATTTGGTATGCGGAATTTTGCCCGAAGATAAACCACGCTATTTGATGGGGGTTGGCACTCCGGAAAATATCCTGGAATGCATTGCCCTGGGCATCGATATGTTTGATTGTGTTATGCCAACAAGAAATGCAAGACATGGCGTATTGTTTACCTCAGATGGTATTATCAACATCAAAAATGAAAGGTGGAAAGATGATTTTAGTCCGATTGATACAGCAATAGACAATTACGCCAGCAATAATTATTCAAAAGCCTATTTAAGGCACCTGATCCAGAGTGGTGAGTATCTTGGTGCCCAAATTGCAAGCCTGCACAATCTTGCTTTCTATTTATGGTTAGTTAAAGAAGCTCGGAAACACATAATTATTGGAGATTTCGGTTCGTGGAAAGATGGTCTTGTCAAAAACGTTAGCCAACGCCGCTAAAAACAAATAATCTGATTTTAGCTGATTTGTATCAGTTTTTATTTCGCGATTAACATTTAATCTTACTTCATAATTCATAAGCAATTGAACCTATGACTATTAAAGCCAACATGGAATTCATTGACAGAGTAACCCGCCTTGTTTTGGCATTGGTTTTTGTGGTTTTGAATTTCACTGGTGTTGCTGTCGGATTTATGGGAATAGTACTTGTGTCTCTGGCAATAATTTTTGCCTTGACAACTACATTCAAATATTGCCCGATCTACACATTGTTTGGTGCTAATAGTTGTGATTCACAGAGAACAGTTTGAAGGTTTGTTTAAGTAGGTTAAAGGCAGGTCATTTTTTGGTCTGCCTTTTTTTATATTCCTTCGAATCATGGCCCTCGATTTAAATGCTTAATTAGATAGGGCTTGCCATTAAATGAGTCGCTTCTACGTTCCCTTAATTTCACCATTGGCTGGTTCTACCCTCATCAACTTTTTCAAAGTGCTGAGATTGAATTCAATTCATCCAAAGTTTTGGATAAAAGTGATGCTGTCTCTGGGTGTTATAATAATTGCTACCCCTTTTCATTTTTTCGAGTGGCTATTCTTTAGGAAGAAGATCGGACAGTTTAAGTCATCTGAACCGCCACTTTTTATTTTGGGACATTGGAGGAGTGGAACAACTTATCTGCATAATCTCCTGTGCTGTGATCCGCTTGCAGGATTTATGACTACATACCATTCAGTATGGCCCAACAATCTTGCAAGCTCGCTCATATTTAAAACTTTCATGGCGACGTTAATGCCCAATAAAAGGCCCGCAGATGATGTTGAGCTAAACGTTGAGTTTCCCCAGGAAGAAGAATTCGCCATCAGCAATGTAACGCCCTATGCCTATTATCATTTCTGGTACTTCCCTTCATATTGGAGGGAGTATTACCAAAAATATGTACGATTCCAATCGGTCAATAAAGGCGCTAAGAATGAATGGAAGGCTTCTTTTTCGCTTCTTGTGAAAAAGGCATTGATCAACACAAACGGCCAACGGGCTGTTTTCAAAAACCCCGTTAATACAGCAAGGATAAATCCGCTTTTAGAAATCTACCCTGAAGCAAGATTCATTTTCATTCATCGTAACCCGGTGATTGTTTACCTGTCATCCAAAAGATTCTTTTTGGAGCTGTTTCCAACACTTTACTTCCAGAAAGTATCCGATGATCAGGTCTGCGAAATGATCCTTGCAACATATGTAAACCTGATGAATGATTATTTCGATCAGAAATCTATTATTGATTCTAAGCATATCATAGAAATTCGGTACACGGATTTTGAGGCTGATCCTCTCAATTATCTCAAATCAATTTATGAAGATTTAGGCCTCATAGGATGGAAAGAAGCTGAGCCGAAATTCCAGGATTACATTGAAAGTCAAAGGACATATGAGAAGAAAAAGAGCTATGCCATCTCACAGAAGGAACTTGACATTGTGCTTGATAAATGGGGATTTGCAATGAAAAAATGGGGCTATGTGGTTCCTGAAAACCTGGAGGTTATACCATCATCCACATTACGGTAGACACGAAATGAAATAAATAATATCTTAGATTAGTATTCTGTATACAAAGCGGATAAACAATATAAAAGGTATGTTTGGCCCATTGTTCGAGCTTTGTTCTCAACTGTTGATTAATAAATTCTAAATTTGGATATGGGAACAATCGAACTCAAATCTAATCTTCACAATCTTATCAACAATATCGAAAGTGTTGAGCTTTTAGAATCCGTCTATGACTTCCTAATCCAAAACAAAAATGCACAAAGTGGAAATCTTTGGAGTAGTTTAACTGAGGAACAAAGGAAGGAGGTTATTGAAGCCTATGGAGAGTCTGAGAAAGAAGAAAATCTAATCCCACATTCTGAAGTCCTGAAGAGTATTACATGAAGATATACTGGACGAAGAGATCAAGATCCAGGTTTTTTGAAATTCAGAATTATATCGAAAGCGAATTTGGTGATGGATTTAAAAGAATATTCCAAAATAGAACAATTGCATTTCTGGAGTTTATTAACCAAATTTCCTAAAATGGGCAGTTTAGAAGTCCCTGAAAAGAATATTTACGGATTTCAAATCACAAGGCAAACGAGATTATTTTATCGTCTTGGTGATAACAAGATCAGTCTCTTAACTTTTTTTGACTCTAGGTAGGACCCAAAGCGCAAACCGAAATAAAAATAGCTCACCATATCACAAACAGAGCTTGATATTGTGCTTGACAGTTGGGGATTTGCAATAAAGTTATGGGGCTATGGGATTCCTGAAAACCTGCAAATTACATGATGACCGCATTATCTTATTAGGACTTTCGGTTATGGATATTTCCATTACTCGAAAAGAATTTTCAGGCTGATCCAATCATAGTAATTTAATCAACTTTCATCTTCAAAGAACACCTGGTAAAAATGCATATTCCTATTCTCATCGAAGCCTTTAACAATTCGTTCGCGGCTACCATGAACATAAATATGGAAGTTCTTGTCCAGCTTAATTACTGATCGGGTAAACCGCTTGTTAAACCGCACAGCCTGTGGGGAAATTTCGAAATCATCAATTGATGACAGATGATTGTCTAATTCATATTTTTTGGAGTAACCTTCAAAAGCTTCGATGATTTCTGGTTGCCTTATTACCTGTTCCTGGAATTCAACTCTATCAAAATGATCATTTTCCTTAAAGAAATTTACCGCTTCACTCATCATCCCAAGTTGTTCTCCCCGATTTTCTGTAGTCATCTCCTCCATCACAAAATCCCTGCACATTTGCATGTATTGATGGGTGTGATGGTAGTTGTCTTCCCGTGGCCTGACATTAAGAAATTGATCATTCCAATACCTGGCTTCATTTTGATTGGTTTGGGCGACCACCTGAACTAAAAATCCATCGTCCTGATCCTTATTGTATATTATGGCCCCTTTGTCCAGCTTATTGATGTTGATGCCACGTTCAACATTTATCCCAAATCCATGATTTTCAGGAAAAACCTTTAGGTAGGTATCCTTATTTTCAGATTTGAAAATACCAAGGGCATCCACTACTTCATTCTCCACCTGGCAGTTTGAGAAATACACCACAAAAAATTCTCCTGTCTTTATATTAGGACTTTGGGACGAAGACAAAAGTTCTTTTGCAAGGATTTCAGATGACTCATGAAGATGCTCCTTATTCTCAAAGATTTTAATCGCCTGTTCCCGCACCGGATTTGAATTGTCAATGTCAAAATGATAGGACATCCCCTCCTTAAATGGTTTCAAGAAATACTTAGTCAACAATTCTCTGATCGGTTCGGGTAATAGGGTTGGCTGTGCGGAAATATTTACAATTCCGTTGTCAGCATTTCCTACTTCGTGAATTGAAATCTGATCGATTTTAGTCTGAGAAAAATTGTACATGGCACTTGCGTTCTTACATGATAAAAGAATAGCCTAAAATATAGATAATCATCGAACCAAATGGCCGGACAACCGATATTATTCGCCCTAAAACCACATATTTGCACCCATGGATTCATCAGCCCCTATTGGCATTTTTGACAGTGGTATTGGTGGAATGACCGTTGCCAGAGCTGTTAAAGACATTCTTGCTAATGAGCAGATAGTTTACTTTGGCGATACTGCACATTTACCTTATGGTGACAAGTCAGCAGCCACTATTCAAGCCTATTCAATAAAAATCACTGATGTTTTACTCAAGCGTGGTTGTAAAGTCATTCTTATTGCTTGTAATTCAGCATCATCGGCAGCATTTGAGCTGGTAAAAGAATATGCCGGAAGCAAGGCTAAAGTGTTCAATGTTGTTGATCCTATGGTTGATTATGTGCGTGAGCAATATTCAGACACAAGAATCGGACTCATTGGTACAAAACAAACGGTGAGTTCAGGAGTCTACAGGGACAAAATAGAAGCTACCAATAAGGGCTTGCAACTAACTTCCCTGGCAACACCTCTTCTTGTTCCGATGATTGAAGAAAGTTTTATTCATAATCAAATTAGTGAAGAAATAATCAAACTCTACCTCCAAAATGAAGAGTTGAAAGACATCAAAGCACTCATATTGGCATGTACACATTACCCACTCATCATTGATGACATCAATAAATTTTATCAGGGAAAAATTGAGGTTATAGACTCGTCGATTATTGTTGCCAGATCTTTAAAAGCCTATCTCGAATACAATAACTTGCTCAGCAAAAAGAAATCCGGGGAAGACCAATTCCTGGTATCCGACTATACTGATTCATTTGAACAGACTACAAAATTATTCTTTGGTCAGGTTGTTCATCTTGAGAAACACACTCTTTGGGAGTGAGTAAACGACAACCTCAAATATGAAATCACCAGCATTACTCATTGGACTTTTATTCGTTGGATTATTTAACGCCAAAACACAACATGGGTATTGGCAACAGCGAGTTGAATACGATATGGACATCGACTTCGATGTCAACAAGCATCAGTTTTCCGGAGAACAGAATTTAGTTTACTACAACAACTCGCCCGACACTTTAGACAAGGTTTTTTTTCACCTTTATTTCAATGCGTTCCAACCTGGCAGTGATATGGATGTACATTCCAGAACTTTGAACAATCCTGACCGGAGAGTTGGGGACCGGATTCTTCACTTGAAAGAAAATGAAATTGGTTACCATAAAATCAATTCGCTTAAGCAGGATGGGAAAAATGTTGATTATCATATTGAAGGAACAGTGCTTGAAATTGAGCTGGCAAGACCAATTTTGCCGGGCACGAAAACATCTTTTGAAATAAAGTTTCAAAGCCAGGTCCCCGTTCAAATCAGACGAAGCGGCAGGGACAATGCCGAGGAAATTGACTACTCGATGGCGCAGTGGTATCCCAAAATGGCCGAGTATGACAAACAAGGCTGGCATACCGATCCATATGTCAATGCGGAATTCTTTGGTGTTTGGGGCGATTTTGATGTGAAAATCACGATGGACTCATCTTATGTCATTGCAGCCACTGGAATCCTTCAAAATCCTGGAGAAATTGGTCACGGATATACGGACTCCAACGTTTCACGAAAGAAAGGAGACAAACTTGTATGGAAATGGAACGCCAAGAATGTCCATGATTTTGTCTGGGCGGCCGACCGCGATTATTTGCATGATATTGTTACTGTGGAGAATGGGCCTGACGTGCACCTGTTTTATCAAGATAATGATGAAACAAAGGAATGGAAAAATTTACAGCCTTTAATCCCTCCAGCCTTCGAGTTTATTCAGAACACTTTTGGGAAATATCCCTATCAAAATTATTCAATCGTTCAAGCCGGAGACGGAGGAATGGAATATCCGATGGTAACCCTGGTTACGGGTAACCGCAGTTTGAACAGTCTATCAAGCACCGTGATTCACGAAATTATGCATAACTGGTTCCAGGGAGTTGTGGCCACTAACGAATCCCTTTATCCCTGGATGGACGAGGGTTATGCTTCCTATGGATCAGCGATAACCCAACATCACCTCAAAGAAAGAGGGGACGATATTAATCCCTTAGGTGGCGCTTATTCCGCTTATTTTTCAATGCTAGCATCCGGGAAAGAAGAACCTCTAACATCTCATGCCGACCATTTTGAGACTCTGAGAAATTATGTCTCATCAAGTTATTCGAAAGGTTCAATCTGGTTGCATCAGCTAAGTTACATCCTTGGCGAGGAAATATTTTTCAGTGGAATGAGAAGGTACTTCAACGAATGGAAATACAAACATCCTGAGCCACTTGATTTCGTCAGAATAATGGAGAAAGAATCCGGCCTGGAGCTGGACTGGTATTACCAGAATTTTATCAATACCACCAACACCATTGATTATGGTATTAAATCCGTTGTGGGAGTTGGTGACAGTTCGAGTATAGTACTCCAAAATTTTGGAAGAATGCCCATGCCTATTGAGCTATTTGCTCAGTACGAAAATGGCGGAAATGAAATCCTCTACATTCCATTAGCCATCATGAGGGGAGTTAAGCAAAACGAAGCTGATGATTTAAAAAGGAAAGTATACTCTGATTGGCCTTGGACGCATACTTATTACACGCTCACAATTCCAATCAGTGCTGATCTAATCAAATCCCTGGAAATAGACCCTTCGCATCGTATGGCAGACATAGACCGATCGAATAATGTTTATCCGTTTAATACAAGTCTGGGGATTAATGGGAAAGAGATAGCACCTGCTCAAAAGTGACTATTGAGTACTAAACCATTATCACTTGCTATTACAAATCCCCTCTCTGGAGGGGAAGGGGGTAGGTTTTTGTTACTCTTATTTTCTATAAGACATTGAAAATCCTCATTGCTCATAAGGCCAAAATCCCAGTAAAAACATACGGTGGAACCGAGCGGGTGATGTGGTGGCTTGGTAAGGAATTATCAAAACGTGGCCATGAGATCACTTACCTTGTTGAGAAGGGTTCTACTTGTTCATTTGCTCAAATACAAATGATGGATAAAAGAAGCATTCAGGAACAAATGCCGTCTCAAACAGACATTGTTCACTTTTTTTTCCAGCCTCGAGAAGAAATAGAGAAGCCTTACTTTGTAACCAATCAGGGAAATGTACCTGATAATGAGAAAGATTTGCCACTCGATCAAAACACAGTATTTGTCTCAAAGAACCATGCTGACCGACACCAGGCTTCATGCTATGTTTATAATGGCATTGATCCGGATGACTATGGAAAACCGGATTTAAGCCTGAAAAGAAAACATCTCCATTTTCTGGCGAAAGCCTCCTGGAAGTTAAAAAACCTGAAAGAGGCAATAACCATCGCTAAAAAAAGCGGAATACCATTGGAGGTGATGGGAGGAATCAGGTTCAATGTCAAAATGGGTATAAATTTTACTTCTTCTCGAAATGTTCACTTCAACGGAATGTTAGGCGGGGGAAAAAAGAATGCAATTCTAAACACCTCCAAAGGCTTACTTTTCCCTGTTTTATGGAACGAACCTTTCGGTATTGCGATGGTTGAAAGCCTTTATTTTGGTTGTCCTGTTTTTGGTACGACTCACGGTTCACTACCTGAAATTGTAAATGATGAGGTGGGTTATCTCTCCAACTCCGGGGATGAACTGGTTCAGGCAATCACACAGTCACAATTTGATCCCCAAAAATGTCAGGATTATGTGATAGAACACTTCATGGCAAAACAAATGACCGATGATTACCTCTCACTTTATGAAAAAGTTCTTAATGGAGAAAAACTGAATGCTACGCCGCCCTCTGAGGGTACAAAAAAAGAGGGACCTTTTGAGCCCCTCTTTTAACCAGTTCATTTGAAAAATTAAACGATTTCTATTGGCAACTTCCTGATCCGCTGACCAGTAGCGGCATATATGGCATTGCACAACGCGGGAATAAATGGTGGCACCGGCGGCTCCCCAACTCCCGTTGGTTTTTCATTGCTGTCAACAATCTGAACCTCAGTATTGTAAGGCGCATCGGTAATCCTCGCAACGAGATAGTCATCGAAGTTGCTCTGTTGCACCACCCCATTTTTAACGGTGATCTCACTCTTAAGCGCAAGACTTGATGCAAAAGCAGCACCTCCCTCAAATTGAGATTTGATCCTATCAGGGTTTACTGCCACACCGCAGTCAATGGTATAGTAAACATTCGGAATTTTTATCTTTCCATCAGTTACCTGTACTTCAACCACACAGGCTACATAAGTAAGGAAGCTACGATGTGCAGCGATACCCATTCCACCACCTGCAGGCATGCTTTTGCCCCATTTTGACTGATCTCTTACTTGCTCTATCACATTTCGGAACCTGCCGGTATCCCAGGGATAATCTGCAACTTCTTCGTTGTAATTCCAGAACTCAGCCGCCAATGATGGGAAGTCAATTTGCCTGTCTTCCCCCAACAAGTCCAAAAGATTCTGAGGCGGATCAACACCGCGGGATTCCGCAACTTCATCAAGAGTACATCCCACCGCAAATGTGTGGTTGATATTAGCCACAGATCGCAACCAGCCCACCCTGATCTTGGTGGGAGCTTCCTGGGTTTCACAACAAATGCTGCCTGTATTATAAGGCAGGTCGATCATCCCCATGCTTATTTCAAGACCTGATGCTTCTTTTGCCGGGCTTGCCGTTCCAAAAATGCTAGGCAAAACGGAGCGATGAAGCCATGCAGATATGTTGTTGCTTTTATCTAAGGCAACTTCCACATGTTGCGCACAGTTGGAATGATAATAATCGTGTCTCAAATCATCTTCCCTTGTCCAAAGTAACTTAATCGGAGTGCCATTTTCTCTCGAAAGAAGAACAGCCTCTACCACAAAGTCGGGTTTTGATTTTCTTCCGAAAGCACCTCCTAACAATGTGACATTGATGGTCACGTTTTCCTCATCCAAGCCCGCAGCAGCTGCAACAGCAGCTCTCGTCGTTTGTGGATCCTGAACGGGTGCCCACACTTCTACTTTACCGTCTTTAAAGTTGGCCACAGCACATGGTGTTTCCATCGGTGAGTGCGAAAGATGAGGCACACGATAATCCGCTTTGATCACGTTTGTTGAACTTTTTAACGCATTAGCTACTTCACCCTGCTCTCTACGAACATTTCCTTTTTTGTTGGCATTCGCCATCATTTCCGCTTCAAACTCAGCCGTGCTATAATCCGCATGAGGACCATTGTCCCATTCAATTGTCAACGCTTCACGGCCTTTTAGAGCCGACCACGTATTATCAGCAATCACCGCAACGCCACCTAGGGGACTGGCAAAACCAGCCGGAAATGGTGTTGACTCCAGTTTAACAACATTGGTAACTCCCGGCACCGCGGCAGCAGCATCTCCATTAAATGATTTTACACTTCCGCCCGCCACAGGAGGCCGTTGAACAACTGCGATTTTGGCACCGGCTATTTTCGTATCGAGTCCAAATCCAGCTTTACCTGTCACGATATCTTCAAGATCACAGATCGAAGATTTTTTCGTGATATATTTAAAATCAGCAGGTGATTTTAATTTTATGGCATCCTCAGCGGGAACCTCTAAAAGAGCTGCTTTTTCTGCCAAATAACCGAAACCAAAAGCCTTCCCGGAAGAGTGTACAACCTCATGATTTTGTGCTTTACATTCTGAGACATCAACCTGCCATTCATTAGCCGCGGCTTGCTCAAGTAACATTCTTGCCGCAGCGCCAGCCCTTCTCAAAGGCGTGTAAAACATTCTCACGCTATATGATCCATCTGTATTCTGATCACCATATTTCTTATCAGCTACAGCCTGGACAATTTTTACCTTACTCCAATCTGCTTCCAGTTCATCAGCCACAATAAGTGGCAAACTTGTACGGATACCGGTTCCCATTTCTGAACGATGGGCGATGATGCTCACTTCACCGGTACCATTGATGTTGAGATACACATTAGGTGAGAAATTGGCATTAGGGTCTCCAAATAATTTTTTTGAATCACAGCCAAACTGTACTCCGAGGAGTAAACCGGTGGCACCTATTGAACTAGTTTTCAAAAACGACCGTCGGTCAACTTTGAATACGTTGATTTCTTTCATAAAATTTTTCATGATACACCTCCCGCTGCTGCTTTCTTGATCGCTTTTCTTATTCTGACGTATGTGCCGCATCTGCAAATGTTACCTGACATTGCATTGTCGATGTCATCATCCGATGGATTTGGGTTGCTCTCAACAAGGGCAATCGCCGACATGATCTGGCCAGTTTGGCAGTAGCCGCATTGAGGCACATCTTCTTCCATCCAGGCTATTTGAACAGGATGAAGTCCTCCTTCGGAAACTCCTTCAATCGTAGATACTTTTTTACTTCCAACAGATGAAACTATAGTTGAACAGGATCTTACCGGTTTTCCATCTACATGAACCGTGCAGGCACCACAAAGGCCTTTTCCACAGCCGAATTTCGTACCCGTCAATTCTAAATTATCTCGTAATACCCAGAGGAGTGGGGTATCGGGCATAGCCTCTACTTCCCTGGTTTGATTGTTAACGTTAATCTGGTATGTCGCCATTGGTTATTAAGGTTTGTTTGAATCTCTTAAAATACCAAAAATTCAAATCAATATCCAGTAGAGCTTTACTAAATCAGGCAAATGATGCTTTATTACTCTATTCCATTCATTTTTTCTTACAAATTGTGTGCTATTTCCACTTGTTTTCTTTGACTAAATTGTTTTTTGTGGTTATTCCGTGATTGCTACATTTGCACCCTCAAATACGGCGGTGCTGTAGCTCAGTTGGTAGAGCATCGGACTGAAAATCCGTGAGTCGGTGGTTCGAATCCACTCAGCACCACAACTAACCAACATAAACCCCTGTAAATCAAGTATTTGCGGGGGTTTTTTGCTTTGTATTGTTGGTTTTGTTGTCATTTTGCTCTTTTTATCACCAGAAGACTCTAACCTGTTTCACGGTTTGAATTAATATATTTAAAGGTCTTGTAAACCGAATAACATTTGGATTGTCGTATAATCTTGTTGCAGCATTGAATTCGTGATAATTTGAATTGTTAAAAAATGTAGTGATGGTTTCTGTGATATCTGCCAATTACGCAGAATAATCGGCTCCTCTGTGTGATGTTACAGCTAAGCTTCCGAAACCGCTCATCTAAGAATTAAAAAAGTATCTCATGAAAATGTGCCACTATTAGTTTTACCTATTATACAATCTTTATTGAACAGAAAAAATCAATAATTTGGGATCATTCTGCATTTCACGCCTTGAAATTGGGAACACGAAATGCTTTTTGTTGTAAGTCATACTAAACACATTTGTATGGCTTGCAAAATTATTCACCTAAAAAATCAGCAACCTACGAATGAAAAAAAATTACACAATTGTTGGACTTATTTTCTTGATATTCTTTGTGATATCATTTATAACCAATATTCTAAATTCAATATTGCCGAACATTAAGGATAGCTTCGACTTAAGTTTAGGACTATCTGGATTCTTACCCTTTTCGTTTTTTGTGGCTTATGGTTTTATGTCGATTCCGGCAGGAATTTTAATTGAGAAATATGGCGAGAAAAGAGTCATGATAATTTCTTTTTTAGTGGCACTCCTTGGAGCATTTCTGTTTGCATCTTTTCCCTCATTTCAAGTAGCCTTACCTTCATTATTCCTAATAGGAATTGGAATGGCAATGTTGCAAGTTGCCATAAATCCATTGTTACGAATTACAGGCGGGGAATCAAATTTCGCTTTCTTCTCAGTTATGGCTCAATTGATTTTCGGAGCTGCTTCGGCTATAAGTCCCTACGTTTATAGCTACCTGATAGAAAATTTGAATGAATATTCAGGAGGGGGAGGTGTCTTGCTCGACACATTATCAAAACTTGTTCCCCCTGAAATGTCATGGGTCTCATTGTACTGGATCTTTCTGGCTGTATTGTTGATCATAATAATTATTGTTGCGGTTATCAAATTTGAAAAAGTTGATCTTGCGGAGGATGAAAAATCTGGTGCAATACAGACCCATGTCCAACTATTAAAAAATCGATATGTTGTTTTGTTTTTTATTGGAATATTTGCCTATGTCGGTACCGAACAGGGCGTTGGTAACTGGATCTCTGAATTTCTCAAACAATATCATAATTATAATCCTGAAATTCAAGGAGCACAAACGGTGAGTAATTTCTGGCTGCTTCTGACCATTGGCTGTTTCTTAGGACTGATTTTATTGAAAATATTTGACAGTAGAAAAATACTAATTGCATTTAGTACAGCCGCGATAATTTCATTGGCGGTGGCTTTATTTGGAAGTGGAGCAATGGCATTGATAGCTTTTCCAATAGTGGGTTTCAGTTCTTCTGTCTTGTGGTCAATAATCTTTTCATTAGCGCTTAACTCGGTACCAAAAAACCACGGCTCCTTTTCAGGCATTTTATGTACCGGAATTGTAGGAGGGGCAATAGTGCCCCTCATTATTGGTACTTTAGGAGATTTCGTAGGATTAAAATTTGCAATGACATTTTTATTCTTAACCCTTGGTTATATCCTTAGCATTGGTTTTTGGGCCAAACCACTAATTACAAATAATACAATAAATTTTAAAAAAGATTAAGTTGAATGCTATGAAAACAGGTCAACCAGTTTTGGAGTTGATTAGGCGGCACAAATATTCGACCTGGCAAAGTTGAGAATGCAGAATTGAAAAATGCTGTTTCATGCCCTGTGCCACAGGGAATCGATGATCCCCAAATTGTAATAAACACAACTGTTCAAACAATAGAAGAAGTTTCCGATAATGATATAACGGCTATTGGAATAGGATTTCCAGACCTTGTTGACAGGGCCAAGGGAATCGCATTCGATGTTCCGAATATTCCATTATAGAATATAAATGACTTAAAGGAGATTCTTGAGACTATGTTTACTGTAAAATGAATTTTTAGATAATGATGCAAATTGATTCACCATTGGAGTACGGATCTTTGGTAAAGGCAGATTATCGCTCAAATCATGACCCCAACACCGCCTACCTTCATCATATATCCCTCCGCTGTGAGCTGTGATATTTATTAGGTGCAAGGTCTAAGATGACTTTCTAATTTTGGATTCCTACAATTTGAAAATAAAGTCTAATAGCCAAGCCAGATATATATTCCAATAGTAATTATTACCAGTATGCCCCCCATTAGTTTTGCATGCTTCCAGTGTTCGAGTTCAACCATACATATATCCTTGGGCTCGAATATCGTTTTTATCGGATAGAAATATGAAACCCCAAACATAACGAGGATATTAAGGAGGAATTCAATACCCCATATGTGCACAAAGTGTAAATCAACGTGTAGTATGAAGGTCGTCATAATATAAAAGACCAATCCTACCAAAAGTGCAGATTTGGCGGCGGTAGCAGAAATTTTAGGCAGAAAAAATCCAGCTAATATGATTGAAGCGATGGGGATGAAAAAAATACCGTTGAGTTGTTGCAATAGCTGATAAAGACCTTCGGGAGCTTTAGCCACGAGTGGCGCCGCAATAATTGAAAAAATGGCAAGTAAAATAGACGTCATCTTACCAACTTTTACCATTTTTCTCTCCGATGCCTCAGTATTGATATGTCGCTTATAAATGCCACAACTAAATATGGTCGCAGCGCTATTCAGTACACTATTAAACGTGCTGAGAACCGCACCCATAATAACTGCGGCAAAGAAGCCAACAAAACCGATCGGAAGAACTTTTTTAACCAGCATTGGGTAAATCATATCCTGGTTGTCGAATAATGAATCACCGAAATAGTAGAACCCAATTACTCCGGGTAATACTATTATTGCAGGTACAAATAATTTCAGTGCACCAGTATATAGCAGCCCCTTTTGAGCTTCCACTAGATTTTTCGCTCCCAGGGCTCTTTGTACTATGACCTGATTCATACACCAGAAATATAGCTGGTTGATTATCAGTCCGGTAAATAGTGTTTCGAATGGTAGAACTGAATCTCTCCGTCCAATTACGCTAAATTTTTCAGGGGCATGATTGTAAACTTTTAATAATCCGTCAATAAGGTTGCCATCACCAATACTGAGCAGGGCGATAACGGGAATCATTAGTCCTCCAATTAACAAACCATAACCATTGATAGTATCAGAGTAGGCTACAGCTTTGAGGCCACCAAATATCGCATATATTGATCCCATCACACCAACCACTACAACTGTCACCCAAAGACCCTCAGATTGACTGACTCCAAGAACATCCGAGACATTGAATATACTCTCCAGGTTGATGGCCCCGGTATATAATACAATTGGAAGTAAAGTGACAACAAAGGATATAATCAGGAATAAAGCTACCAGGGTACGGGTCAGGCCATCAAAGCGATATTCCAAGTATTGAGGAATAGTAGTGAGTCCCATTTTAAGGTACATTGGCACAAAATATAATGCGCCCACTATCAGAGCCAAAGCTGAAGTCACTTCCCATGCGATTATTATAAATCCATTTTTTGAAATAGGCACTTAATAAATAGTAATAGTTTTTCATTGTTTTGGAATTAGATAGTTAAGATGAGTTTTTTAATTCCTTCCTTTTACGGAAATATGAGATGAAGGATTTGAAAGAATGAGATATTACTTCAATAGCTCCGTTTTTTGAATTGCAGGCGATTTAATTTGGGCATGAAACTTTTTAGGGGATTCTCTAATTGGACAATTCATGTAGTTTTGGACATTATATTTAAAAGGCCGTATTGAACTCATTTCGAGTTTAATTTCATAAGAACTTAAACATCATACCAATGATCGCCAAACCAACTTTTACGTTATTTCTTCTTGCATTTTTCGTTACTGCAATTGCCCAGGACCGTATGACTCCGGAACTTTTATGGAGCTTGAACCGGGTATCAGCTGTCGGGCTAACCCAGGATAAAGAGAGTGTATTATTTTCAGTCACTCGGTATAATGCTAGTGAGAATGCGAGCTCGACAAGCCAATATCGTGTTTTGATAACTGGAGGTACCTCCACACCCATCGATAGCTATGAAAACCTTATTCACGATAGAAGCATCTCACCCGACGGAAAATATCTCCTGACGCTTAAGCAGGTAAAAGTTAAGCCTGTGGCCGGATTGGATTTTTATCCGGAGCTCGACAAATCCAATGTTCAGATTTATGATAACCTCAACTACAGGCACTGGGACAATTGGGAAGATGGTGAATACAGCCACGTCTTCGTCCGGCCTGTGGGTGATGGAAATCCAGGCCCGGCTTTTGACATAATGCCCGACGAACCATTCGACTGCCCCCAGCAGCCTTTTGGCGGTTCTGAAGATTACCTGTGGAATAATGATGGCACACGGGTATTATACGTCGCAAAGAAAAAATATGGCACTGATTACACCACCAGTACCAACACTGATATCTATTCCTTCGACATCTCCACCAAAACTACTAGCAACCTGACGCCTGAGAACAAAGGATATGATACCCAACCAGCATTTTCAAAGGACGGCAAACTGGCATGGCTTCAAATGCAGGAGGATGGATATGAGTCTGATAAAAATGATATCATTGTCAAGACCGAAGGGAATCAAACCAATCTGACGAAAGATTGGGATGGTACGGTGAATAGTTTTTTGTGGAGTAATGACGGTACTAAGATTTACTTCAATGCCGCTACCCTGGGAACGGTTCATCTCTTTGAGGTGAATCTGCCCAAAAAGTCTGGTGAGATTGTAAAGGTTAAACAAATTACCAATGGGCAGTTTGATGTTGGTAGTTTGACAGGTCAATCCAAAGACTTGATGGTTGTGTCTCGGACAGATATGAACCATGCGGCTGAATTGTATACCGTCAACCTCAAAAACGGGGAAATGATCCCACTCACTCATGCTAATGATTCAATTTATGCCAAAATCAAACTCAGCAAAATTGAAAAAAGGCTGGTAACAACCACTGATGGAAAGGAAATGCCTACCTGGGTAATTTATCCGCCCGATTTTGATCCTTCTAAAACATATCCGACATTATTGTATTGCCAGGGCGGCCCTCAGTCTGCGCTTACTCAATTTTATTCCTACCGCTGGAATTTTCAACTGATGGCCGCTAATGGCTACATAATTGTTGCACCCAATCGAAGGGGCATGCCTGGTTATGGTGTTGAATGGAATGAACAGATCAGCGGAGATTGGGGAGGCCAAAACATGCAGGATTACCTCTCAGCCATTGATGATGTTGCCACAGAATCCTACGTCGACAGGAACCGCCTGGGCTGTGTTGGTGCAAGCTATGGCGGATATTCAGCGTTCTACCTTGCCGGTATCCATGAAAATCGATTCAAGACTTTCATTGCCCATGACGGAATTTTTAATACCCGTAGCATGTACGGCACCACGGAAGAACTCTTCTTTGTTGATCAAGACTTGGGAGGCCCCTATTGGGATAAGAACAACCCCGAGGCACAGAAAAGTTACAATGATTTTAATCCCATCAGCAAAGTCGATCAGTGGACATCTCCAATGCTCATCATCCAGGGAGAATGAGATTATCGTGTGCCTATTGGCCAGGGCCTTGAGGCCTTTCAGGCGGCACAACTGAGAGGAATAAAAAGTAGGCTATTGTATTTCCCCGAAGAAAATCATTGGATATTGTCTGCACAGAACGGACTGGTATGGCAGCATGAATTTTATAATTGGCTAAGGGAAACGCTGTAGTTAACCTTTGGAATGAATTTCCTACTGCTTATTTAAAGTCATTTCTATAGTAATCGAAAATTCTTCAGGAGCGCCATCCTCATCCAGATCCTCGCTTTCGGTCTCTTTTAATTCAACTATTAAGGTGCTAGAATTCAGCTTAAGAATTGTAAGCGTAACCGGAACTTCATCAACCTGATCTGAAGTTAATGTTACTTTGTCTCCAGCCAATGCCCACTGCCCGCCATCTGTTTCATCCTCAAATATTGTGATATAGGTACCGTCTGAATTAAACGTTATCGTTCCCTCGAAACCTTGAGAAAGGCCTTCCTCAAGTACCTGTTCTGCTATCTTAGCCTCAAAACTGGATAGCCCGCCCTGGTCTGTAAGCCAATCTAAAACATCCTGACCGTCAACCAAAATTTCAATTGCGGTATCCGTGGTATTCCATGTACCGACAAGTTCAGCTTCTGTAGGATCACTTTCATCGCCACCACAACCCGTGAGCATTGTTACAGTCACAGACATGGCAATTAAGAAAAGGTTCCTTATTACATTTTTCATATTTATCTCTTTTAGTGTATCAATCAATAATCGAATCAAAGCTATCCATAATGGAAATCATATAACGAATCTTTTACCAAATGATTACTCGCACCTACACAAAATTAAATCTGAGCGCAATCCTTTGACTCATTCATTTAACCACATAGTAATCATAAACCAACTTTGAAACCTCTGCCAACATCCCGGTAGCGGAATCAAAATCATCAAGGTTTTTTAATAAAAGAACGACAGTATATCCTCTTCCATCTGGTAAATAGACAATTCCTGCATCATGATGCAGCCGGGTGATACTCCCCGTTTTGTGAGCGACTTCAATATTTTCCGGTAACAGAGCAGGGATGATTTCATTGAACTTTTGTTCTTTAAGAATCGCAATCATCTGCTTATTTTCCAAACCTGCAAAGAAGAAACCGCTATTAATTGCTTCAAATAACAACAATAGATCAAAGGCGGTCACCGTATTGTTCATTCCACTTTCGAATGCCTTAATGTCTTGAACTCCACGAATTACTTCAATATCCCTGGCACCAATTGATCGCATGGTCGACATAATATTTGAGGGATTCAGGAAATCAACCAAAAGATTTGTAGCAAGGTTGCTGCTGCTCGTTATCATCATATAATTCAAATCACGCAGTGATATGCGTTGGCCAATTCTTTGATATAATTCTTTTTCACTATCATCATCTGCATACAATGTATAGCTGCTTTGATCAACTATGCTTCTGAACTCATTAGTAATGGTGATTGAATCAATAAGTTGAAACTTTTTTGAAGCCACCTGATTGAACAATTCGATCATCACAGCGACTTTATAGGTGCTTGCTGCATGAAATGTCTCTTTTTCATTGATAAATAATGAAACTGTTGAGTCGTTTAAATCGCGGAATGCAAGTGCAAAATCACCGGTTTCACTATCAAATTTCTTTATAATTGATCTCTTAAGGTCGGATAATCGGATTTGGGGAGGATTGCAGGAAATTAAACCTCCAATTATTATAAAGGCAGTCAATATTATTGATGCCTTCGCCTTTCGAATTTGTTTCATAGCCTGTTCAACCATGCGATTATGAGTAAATCGTTCTCCTGTTTTCAACCGATTATCATCCAACACCTTTCGTCATAATATGACATGCCGGATAATAAACAAAAAATTACTATTTTGCGACAGTCTAACCTAAATTAACCTTATTATGCCTGAGAATTATAACAGACTTTTTTACGGTAGTTGTTTCGCATTGATTACTACCGCACTTTCCTTTAGCATCAGGGCCGGCATTCTACCACAGTTGGGAGTTGAACTTGGCCTATCAGCAGAACAATTGGGCCTCATCAACTCGATGTGGTTTTTCGGCTTTCCGATTTCTATGGTCATTGGTGGATTGGTTTATCACACAGTTGGTGGGAAAAGGATTATGCAATTTGCTTTCTTTGCCCATGGCGTAGGAATCATAATGACAATTTATTCAGGAAGTTACATTGGTTTACTTATTTCTACGTTCCTGATTGGCCTTGGTAACGGATGTACAGAAGCTGCCTGTAATCCTATGATTGCCGATGCCTACCAGGGAAACACCATGAGTAAGATGATGAATCGATTTCACATGTGGTTTCCTGGTGGTATCGTTATCGGAAGCCTAGTCTCCAAATTCATGACCGATGCTGGTACCACTTGGGAAGCACAGATTTGGGTCATTATTATTCCAACAATAGTTTATGCGTATTTATTCTTTGGACAGGATTGGCCAAAAGCAAAAACTGCGGAGGAAGCTTCAATTGTTGGGAACTTGAAAGCAATGTTCTCGCCATTGTTTATTTTTATGATGGTCTGCATGGCTTTAACGGCGATTACAGAGTTTGGACCACAGCAATGGGTCGGTCTTATATTGGCAAAGAGTGGTGCTCAGCCCATGATAATATTGGCGCTTGTGACTGGTTTAATGGCTGTTGCCCGATACTTCGGAGGAGAGGTTGTTCACAAGTTCGATCAAACGGGTGTCCTACTTGGATCTGCTGTTTTGGCAACTATTGGAGTTTATCTATTTAGTACCCAAACCGGCGGCATGGCTTATGTAGCTGCAGTCTTTTTTGCCCTGGGTATTGCTTATTTCTGGCCAAATATGATCGGCTTTATTGCAGACAAGATCCCATCGAGTGGCGCTTTTGGTATGTCAATAGTTGGAGCCGTAGGCATGTTTTCGACTTCAATCTGGCAACCAGTTATTGGTGGTTGGATCGATTCTGATAAAGCCGAAGCAGCTGATATGGGACTAACAGGCGACGAGCTGGAATTAGTTTCAGGTCAAGCCACTCTGGGAACAATGGTGGCTTTTCCGGCAGTATTAATTGTATTGTTTACTATACTTTTATTCTGGGTCAAGAAGAGAAAAGAAAGTGCTTCAGCAGACTAAAAGAAAGTCGGAAAGCGAATCCAAGCGTTAAAATCGCTTATTACAATAGGCAAAAGATACTGGACGTTGAAAGTTCTAATATCTTTTGTCTTTTTGTTTTAATCTAAGAATCACTCAACGATCACAACAATCCCTGTAGCTACTATTTTACCTACCGTACTAAAAGAGGTTGTCCCAGCTGGGTTCTTTTTATCTACCATAGTTTGTATATAGTAAGAGCCTTTTTTATCGAATTTGAACGGGATATTATACTTACCACCTTCCGTGCGGTAACCAATAATGTCCCAGGGGGCATACTGTAGTGTCGTCTCGTCAGTGTAGTCGGGATAGCTGCTCTGGCGATTTACCTGAGCCACTGCCATCGCCTTGGGAGGTTTTTCATAATAAGCGACAGCATAGTAAAGAAAATACCCCGGTGCTGGAGTTACTTCCACGGTGAACTCCTCACCTGAACGCACTTTCGCTGGGACAGGTCCCGTAACAGCATAACGATCAATAAATTCCTCGTAATACCGGAACTCAGCTGCGGTCATGTGACAACCAAGACCAACGAAATTATGATACTTGTCAATGACGGTCTGTTTATGGCCATCATTGGGCGCTATTTCAGCCATAAACTGGCCATGGAGATTAACCATCAATTTAGCAAAACTTTGAGGTGACCGGTCAAACGAACCTCCTTCCATCCAGGTAGCGGAAGCATTTTCCGTTACGTGATCTGTGCCACCACCAAAAGCATACCGCTGATAGGGTTTTTCTCCCCTGGTATTCCAATGACCTCTAAAACCCTGTTCTGCGGCTTCTTTACATTGTTTATTTGCGATCCGACTTGCAAGAATGTCCAACTGCACCGGCGGTGCCTTGTATTGTTTCCTACTTTTATTAACTACTTCTAATTGAGCAAGCTTGAGCAGGAGCATTTCCCTGGAATCTTTATAGTCCGCTAATCTCATTTCTCTATCATTTAAATCGACGTAATACTCAATATCATTTGTGGAATACTGTGCAAACAACAGGGCCGGTATCAATTCAAATAATACAAACAGAGAGTAAAGAGGTTTCATAGTGCTTGATTTAAAATGATGATTGTTTCTCTTCAAATCTTGGTTCGAAGCGCTGTTTTAAAATTATTTCTCAATTGAATATCCATAAGAAAAAGATCTGGTTCGATTAATTCGAGTTCCATCAATTGGAATTGGCCATTAATTATGATGCCATCTATACGTGAATAAAGAAGATCCTGATCAATTGACTGCATGATTTGTTTCACTTGCTTTAGGATGGAATCTTCTGGAGGACGCAGCCTAATTGTTCCACCAAAATCATTCTGTGTTCTAAAATCACCTGGCGCTGGCATTTTATGCACAGAATGGGAAAATTTTTTGTTAAGAAATATGAACGACCATTCTCCCGAAGTTATTATGGCAGGTTGGAACTTTTGGATTAGTAAATCACAATTTTTTGCAAGGTGCATTAATTCCTTGGCCATATGAGGAGAAATATCAGGAGTCAGCCTATAAAGCTTATAAGCAGTCGCAGAAATAGCCGGTTTGATAATGATTTCTTTCCATCCCGATTTCGCAAAAATGCTTTGTAAATCAAGGGTTTCATTTTTCCTGTGAAACATAGTTGGAAGAACTGGAACACCCATAAGTTTTAAATCATTAAGGTAAAATTTGTGATGGTTCCACCTCAAAATATGAATGGGATTATAAACCATTACTCTCAGGTCATCAAGTTTATCAAGCCAATTAAGAAACTGATCAATTTTCAAATGATAATCCCAAACACTGCGAATAAGGACAAGTTTAAATTCTTCCCAATCCACTCTAGAATCGTCCCAAACAACCGGCTTCACATGCAGATGATCTACATGAAGGCTACTCAATAACCGTCGCTCGCTATCAATGAGGTCTGGGATTTTATTACAGGTTACCCAGGCTATATCATACATGGCTGGTTATTTTGATTAGCCAACAAATTCATGGTGCCAGAGTTCAAAAATCTGCTGCTGCCGGGAACCGTAGTTCTTAATCTTTTCGCGTACTTCCCGGACAGAGCTCTCATTGAATATTTTAGATGGGTTTTTTGAGAAGAAGAGATCAGAATAGCTGATTACTTTGTCTTCAATTTGCTTACAAACAATATCTTCAAGAGGAAGTTTCAAACCGGATTCTTCAATTTCATCTTTTGTAATACCCCCGATACCAAAATGATTTTCTGCTATCCTCGCGTGGCTTGCTAGTCCTTCGGCCTCCAGTATTTTTTTTCCTTCCTTAATATGCATTACGTAAGGTAAACTTCCTCGACAATTAATATCAGCCGCATTCACCCTAATTATTCCAATGTCATGCAACATAGCTGCCTCCTCAACGAATTGTTTTTGTTCGTTTGAAAAGCCCATGTGATCAGCAATCTTCAAAGCTTTAGCCGTTACCAATGTCACATGAACAATATAGTAAGGATAAACCGGTGAATTCGGAGGGATGTATTTATGAATGATGGAGAAATAATCCATTGACTACCTTTATAGCATAGTGGAAGCAAAGTATAAATATGCTGGTTATTGGCCAAGAATGTGGGCTTACAATGCTGATCTTCTCATTCTTTTATTGATTTATTATATGCTTTCCTGGGTTATTCCTGTTGATAAGATACTGTACATAACATGTTTTGGAGTCACACTTTTTTATCACGGTCTTTTTGAAAGTATTATCTGGCAAGCTACTCCGGGGAAAAAGCTGCTCAAAATTAAAGTTGTAAATAAAATCGGTGAAGATCTTACCCTCCCATTAGCGCTCCTTCGGTTTATTCTTAAAATCTTGTCCTTGGCGCTGCTATACTCCGGTTTCATTATGATAGGGTTTACCAAAAAAAACCAGGGTCTTCACGACATTTTGATCGGGTCGTTGGTCATCTATGAAAACAATTCCCCTGACGTGGAAATTGTTTAAGCCAATAAATCATGTTTTAAGTTTTGTGTTATATGTACGACAGAACGTTACTTTTAATTAAACGCTCAGTCCGCGATCTGTTAAATTTGGATAATGGCCAAAGTAGTAATAATTGGTAATGGAATTTCAGGAATAACCGCTGCCAGACACATTCGGAAACAAAGCGATCTTGAAATTGATGTGATTTCGAGCGAAACGGATCACTTCTTCTCGCGAACAGCCCTAATGTACATCTATATGGGGCATATGAAATTTGAACACACCAAGCCCTATGAAGATTGGTTCTGGAAGAAAAACAACATCAACCTCATCAGAAATCGAATCAATCAAATCAATACAGAAGACAAGAAGCTCCATTGTGAAGATGGGAAGGAGATAAATTATGATTATCTGATTCTGGCGGTAGGATCAAAGTCCAATAAATTCGGATGGCCCGGTCAGGAGCTTGAAGGTGTTCAGGGATTGTATAACTTCCAGGATCTTGAACAAATGGAATCGCATTCAAATAGAATTTCCAAAGCTGTTATTGTTGGTGGTGGATTGATAGGTATTGAAATGGCTGAGATGTTCCTTTCCAGAAAAATTGATGTAACATTTTTAGTTCGGGAAGAGAATTTCTGGGACATTGTTCTCCCAAAAGAAGAGGCACAAATGATCGACAGGCATATTTTAAAACACCACGTTGACCTAAAACTCTCAACCGAACTGCAAGAAATACGACCTGACGATCAGGGTCGCGTTGGTTCGGTAGTGACTAACAAGGGTGAATTTATTGAATGCCAGTTCGTTGGTCTTACAGTTGGCGTAAGTCCAAATATTGATTTTTTAAAAGACTCATCAATCGAAACAGATCGCGGAATTTTGGTTGATGAATACCTTAGGACCAATATCCCTAATGTTTATGCACTTGGTGATTGTGCTCAATTCAAAAATCCCTTGCCTAACCGCCGACCAATTGAGCAAGTATGGTACACCGGCCGCATGATGGGAGAAACCGTTGCACAAACTATTTGTGGAAAAGAAACAGTCTATGAACCCGGAAATTGGTTCAATTCTGCTAAATTCCTTGATCTAGAATATCAAACTTATGGGTATGTTTGGCCCCGGTTGAAAAAAGAAGAGGAAACCTTCTATTGGGAGAAAACTAAAGAGAATATTTCATTTAGGGTCGTGTTTCACTCAAAAACCAGGCATGTTCTAGGCTTCAATGTACTTGGGATGCGCTTGCGACATGAGATCTGTGACCAATGGCTTAGCCAGCACGTAAAGGTTGATTATGTAATCAACAATCTTCAGAAAGCGAATTTCGATCCGGAATTTTTCAAACATTATGAAGGTGACATCCAGAAGGCATTTAATAACCAATTCCCTGAAATGAAAGTGAGCGTTAGGCAGAAAGGTTTTTTGGAGAAAATACTCCGATAGGAATGTAATTCCACTTTTTGCTAATCCTTGATTTCTGCTTTAGATTAATCTTACGCTATTTTTTAGCCTTATAATAGGCATAACTTTGTACCCAGATTCAACATGGCCCATATAACTTCAATAGGTACTGCCAATCCCGGAAATGCAATCGCTCAGGGTAAAATCGCTGATTTCATGATCAAGGGGCTCGGCTTGAGCAAACAGGAGAGTCAGAACCTAAGGGTTCTCTACAGGGCTACAGGCATACATAGCCGTTACTCGGTAATTGCCGATTATGCTCTAAACGGTAAACCCTACGAATTTTACCCTAAAACACCAGGCTTGGAACCGTTCCCTTCAATTAAGGCAAGAATGGATTATTTCCAAAAATCAGCATTGGATCTTTCAATTCAGGCCATCGACAATTGTTTCAATGGTTCATGCGATCTCAACATTACACATTTAATTACGGTGAGTTGTACCGGGATGTATGCTCCTGGCCTTGACATCGAAATAGTAACCAAACTGGGTCTGTCACCTAATATTGAGCGAACCGCAATAAATTTCATGGGTTGCTATGCAGCCTTTAACGCCCTGAAAATTGCCAACCGTGTGGTCGAAACAAATACAAATGCAAAAGTACTGATAGTCTGCGTTGAGTTGTGTAGCCTTCATTTTCAGAAAACTCCGGATAAAGAAACCGCTCTTGCAAATTCTCTATTCAGCGATGGTGCAGCTGCTGTTTTGGTTCAGTCTGAATCAAATAATGAATTTGGCCTTAAATTGAACAAATTCCATTGTGATATAGAACCCAAGGGAAAAAAGGAAATGACATGGAGCATTGGCGATTTTGGATTTGAAATGCGACTGTCTGATAAGGTCCCCAAAGTAATTGAATCAAAAATCAAAAGACTGACAGGAAGCCTGTTGAATCAACTTAATCTCTCAATTGATGACATCGAATTCTTTGCAATTCACCCCGGTGGGAAGCGCATCCTTGATGTGGTAGAGGAGCAATTGGAAATTCCACATCAAAAAAATTTACATTCATTTAAGATCTTAAGAGATTATGGCAATATGTCCTCTCCAAGTGTCTTATTTGTGTTGGCCTCTATTCTAAAATCTCTAAAGTCCAGCGACAGGAATAAGAACGTACTAAGTTTCGCTTTTGGGCCCGGCCTGACATTGGAGAGTATGTTATTGAAAGTGGTTTAGCCCCACCTACGATTCCAATAGATAAAAGTTATCTGTGCGATTTTCTAAGATCGAATGTACATTTTCGTACACCTCCTTTCGATAAGAATAATGCATCTTACTAAAAGTCAGCGTGTTAAGAATTTGGCATAACAATCGCATGAAGGATGGCAGGTCAAAAACTCAAAATAAAATGAACAAGAAAAATCAAACTGCAACCCGAGTAGTACCTGTTGTACTCTCAGCTTTAATACTCACTTTAACTAATTCCGCATTTGCCAATGATATTAGGCGTAATGATGTGGTCAACACTTCAGAAAAGTGGATTGAAGAATATCTTGAGCCACTTGAGAGTGATATTTTTCTTGAGATAGTTTCCATCAATGTTGCTTCCACAATTATGATTTTTGATGAAAACAGTAACCTTATTTATGACGCTCTGACTACCGATCTTGACTTCGATCCAATACTTGAAATTTTATTAAGACGGGCGGACTTCCTTATGGAAACCGATGGAACACGGTATTACCAAATTTATGTGAATTAAATACTTCTTCAAACTCGAATCTCAAGACACTGACCCAATCGGTCAGTGTTCTTTGTTTCATGATAACCTGTTTTTATAATCATCATACCCAAACTTCCGGACAAGTTCAAAAGTTGAGTCAACCTTCCATATACCAATAGATGGGTGCGCCACACCATTAAAAGTTGTGGTCTTTACCATGGTATAATGAATCATGTCCTTAAAAATTACGCGATCACCGACCCTAAGCTCATTATCAAAAGAATATTCTTCAATAAAATCCCCTGCCAAACAGCTCAACCCTCCTAATCGGTAAGTTGGTTTCCCTGGAATTAAATTCTTTGAAGCCCCAACCACATTTGGTTTATATGGCATTTCCAGGCAATCCGGCATGTGACAAGTAAAAGAAACATCAAGAATGGCCGTTTTAATGCCGTTATTTTCAACAATATCGAGGACGGTAGAAATAAGATCACCTGTCTCCCATGCAAAAGCACTACCTGGTTCAAGAATAACCTGCAGACCATGTTTTTCTCTGAAATTTTTTAGGATGCTTACTAAGTGGGGAATGTCATAGTCCTTTCTTGTCATCAAATGCCCTCCACCCATATTCACCCATTTGATTTGGTTAAATAAATGTCCAAATCTATGCTCAAACGACTCAATAGCTTTTTCAAGTGCATAAGAGGAAGATTCACATAATACATGAAAATGAAGACCTTCAATATCATTAGGTAAACCATTTTTAAGATGTTCTGCCGTGACCCCAAGCCTGGAATGCGGTGATGCGGGATTGTAAAGGCTGGTAAAGACATCGGAGTATTCCGGATTTACCCTTAGACCACAGGAAATTTTATCTCCAATCACATCTTTGAATTGATGGAATTGGTTTAGGGAATTAAAAGTGAGGTGACTTGAATAAATGGTCAAATCCTTTAGTTCAGCATCAGTGTATGCAGGGGCATAGGTATGAGCCTTTGTTCCCATCTCTTCAAAGCAGAGTCTTGCTTCATTGAGAGAACTGGCAGTCGCACCACTGAAATATTCCTTGACTATTGGAAATACACTCCACATTGCAAAACCTTTGAAAGCAAGGATAATCTCTACCTCCGCACTATCAGCTACGCTTTTGATTATTCCAAGATTTCGTCGAAGTAAAGTTTCGTCAAGAACATAGCATGGGGAGGAGACTTTTGAATAGTCAATGGCCATTAGTCCATTTCAAGATCAACATCGTGAAGTTCATGCCACGGCAAACCGTGCATTCCTAATTCCTCCATAAAGGGATCAGGATTAAACTCTTCAACATTAAAGACACCCGCCCCAGACCATTTCCCAGTCAATACCATCATAGCACCAATCATCGCGGGTACGCCGGTGGTGTAGGAAACACCCTGTGCGCCAGTGTCGCTGTATGCATCCTTATGCTTACAGTTATTATAAACGTAATAGGTTTTTTCTACGCCGTCCTTTATTCCCCAGATGCGACATCCTATAGACGTTTCACCAACATAATTCTCACCCAACTCACCAGGGTCTGGTAATACTGCTTTTAAAAATTGCAGAGGAACAATTTCACGACCTTCATATATCACCGGTTTAATGCTTGCCATCCCAATATTCTGAATTACCCGAAGATGGGTCAGATATTCATCGCCGAAAGTCATCCAGAACCTTGCCCTTTTCAGTGTTGGAAAATTCTTAACAAGAGATTCCAGCTCCTCATGGTATATGAGATAAGAATTTTTAGGTCCAATATTCGGATAACTCAAAGATTTGAGGACAGAATGTGGTTCCGTTTCTATCCACCGTTTGTTCTCAAAGTATTTCCCTTTCTGGGTAACCTCCCTAATGTTGATCTCCGGATTGAAGTTAGTTGCAAATGCCTTGCCATGGTCGCCGGCATTGCAATCAACAATGTCAAGGTGGTGAATTTGATCGAAATGATGCTTTGCCGCATAAGAAGTAAACACACCCGTAACCCCGGGGTCAAAGCCACAACCAAGCACAGCGGTTAAACCGGCATCCTTAAACCTATCCTGGTAAGCCCATTGCCATTTGTACTCAAACTTAGCCTCGTCTCTGGGTTCATAATTGGCAGTATCCAAATAATTGACACCGGTTTCAAGGCAAGCATCCATGATGGTAAGATCCTGGTAAGGTAAAGCCACATTGACAACAATATCCGGTTTAAAATCATTGATCAATTCCACCAATTCGGAAACTATGTCCGCGTTGAGTTTGGCTGTGAGAATGTCTATCCCATATTTTTCGTGAATATCTTTGGCTATGACATCACATTTCGACTTTGTACGACTGGCTAGTAATATTTCTGTGAAAATATCCTTTACCTCCGCACATTTGAAGGCAACAACCCGACCAACACCCCCGGCACCAATAATTAAAACTCTTGACATTTTGATAAATTAATATAATAGCAAAGATGATGAAATATGCAAGAAATATGTACGTCACAAATCAAAAATCAAGGGCATCGAATTTCTTGAAATGACCATTCATCGCAATAATTTTTTTTGTCCGTTCAATCTCCTGAATTCGAGGAGTGGTTTTCATCAGGTGGGCTATAATAAAATCCAATCTCTGAGATTCTTCCATCATACCAAGCAGTAGATATTCCTCATCAATTGACAGACCTATTTTATGTGCAAACGAGTACGAATTATAGCTTTTTGCTCTCTGAAAAGGATTTGTTACACGTATTTTCAAAAAAAACTCATCTGCCAGATCAAGGATTTGTTCCACCTTATCTTCATTAACGGCAAGGTCTATCATTTTAACCCTGACACTTCCACTACTATACAATTTATCCTGAACGGGATTTCTGAAAATTACAACCAAAAACACGGCTAATCCAAGGACACTAATATCCATGCGACCATCGTCGTAAATTTTCACAACATCAATAATCTCAACTTCTGTGCCCAATTCCAGCTTATTATTGACATATGCAGGTATTCCAAATGTCTTTTCGTTAGCCAGGCATTCATTAATTAGCAGTTTGTACCTGGGTTCGAAAATATGCAGGTTGAGTATCTCTCCCGGGTAACAAACCACGTTCAGTGGGAATAGCGACAGTTCTTTGACCATATCAATAAATCTGCAACCAAAAAACTTCTCTTCAAAGATGATTCTTATGGTGTTAATTATTGGTTACCATCAGCCTGACTTCATAATCATCAAAATCAATTTGATCCAGATTTCTTTTTTCAGGTGAAATAGAAATATATTGAATCTGGTAGTCAGCAATAATCAACTGTTGGCTAAAAGAATTAGAAGTAGATATTATATGGGAATAGACTTGGGAATCACCGACGATCAGAATATCTATTTTAAATGAAACTTGTCCTTCCCAAACACACAAAATCAGTTCATCTGTCGGACATCTTGAATCATCAATGATTTCAACTAACTTAATAGCAACCTTGCCATTATCAATGGAAGCTAACCTATGAGGCTCCAGTAAGATTGTATCACCGAGTTGAAAAGTCACTTCTTTTGATGAATCGGTCATTCCCGATTCATTTGGCGCAAAAGATTCATTACTACAGGATGCAAATGCAAACAGAAAAAAAGAAAACATAATCTGAATCCATCGAAACGAGACTTTGAGAAAATTTATGCCCATAATATGTAATGTTTAGCAATATCAAGACACTCCAATCATACAATTGGTTGTTGCACATTTGAAAAATCATGAAAAAAGGTTCTTAATATTGATCTCATTATCTCAAAAATTTAGAATGACTATGAAAAAAATTAAAAGGATGACCGCCTATATTCTCATTGGAAGTATAGGCTTTTCAAGCTGTATTGGCCCATTCAAACTCACAAATACTCTTTTTGCCTGGAATGAAACTATAGGTTCAAAATGGAAGAATGAACTTGTTTTTCTCTTGTTCATTATCATTCCTGTCTATGAAATAGCGCTCTTGATTGATGGTTTAATAATTAACTCAGTTGAGTTTTGGTCAAACGACATTGGTTTCGGACTAAAAGAAGGTGAATCCAAAAAATTGACTTCAAAAGATGGAAAATCTGAGTACCTCATCACTAAATCCTCAGATGGATTCAATATTAAACAAACCACTGGTTTAAAAGAGGGTATTGAAGCAAATTTTAAGTTTGATGAATCTGAAATGACATGGTTTTTTCTTTCAAAAAATAAACCCATAAAACTTGCACAGTTGGTGATTGGTCCTGACGGTAATTTTGTGAGAATATTCAAATCTGATGGAACTTCTGCAATGTTGGATGCTTCCCTCAGAAATATTGATACAATAAAAGAAATGATTTGCCGGCCATCTTTGTCATTGTAAACCAATAATTGATTGCTGTTGTGAATTATACGATTGATCAGGGTAATACCCATACCAAAGGTGCCTCCTTCGACCATGATCATTTGAGCGAAACTTTTATTTGGAAGACAGATCATGATGTTATAAAGTATTTTGAGCAGATACAGGGTGCTTCAATAATCATTTGTTCAGTTTCAGGCAACCCTCAGTCGTTAAATGACATTATTGGTCAGCAGAATAAAATCACAATCCTTGATCACCAAACATCATTGCCCATCATGAGTTTCTATGAGTCTCCGGAGACCCTTGGAATGGATAGAATAGCTGTAGCCTGTGGAGCCAGTTATCTGTACCCAAACGAGACTTGCCTTATTGTTGATATGGGCACGTGCATTACCTATGAGTTGATCGACTCTGCAAAGAATTACCATGGCGGAGCAATCTCTCCAGGCTTCAAAATGCGATTTAGTGCAATGCACAATCAAACCAAAAGATTACCACTTATTAGTGATGCAATTGAAGAAGGGTTAATTGGCAAGTCGACTAATGGCTCAATGGTGAGTGGCGTATTGAATGGGATAACCAGTGAAATTGAAGGTTTTATTTTGAGATTTAAGGAACAGTTCGGCGAGTTGAAGGTTATTCTAACAGGAGGTGATTCACACCGTTTTGAATCTAAAATAAAAGCCCCGACCTTTGTAGCTCCTAATTTGGTTCACATTGGGTTAAACAGCATTTTAAGGCATAATGAAGGTTCTGCGTAGGTTAGCTTTTGCTGCAATTTTATTTATTTATTCAATCTCACTTACTGCCCAGGTGGATCAATCACCATATAGCATTAATGGTATTGGGGATCTAAAAACATTGGCAAACGCCAGTCAGTTTGGTATGGGGGGAATAGGTATAGCTACCCCCTCGAGGTTCAATATTAACAATATGAACCCTGCATTATTACCCTACAATACATTGTCTTCATTTAGTATGGGATTGGCGGTCGATTATCGTTCACTTAGTACGGAGGATCTTACTCAAAAAAACGGTGGTGCGCTGCTCAATAATGTCATTTTTTCATTTCCAGTTATATCAAATAAATGGTCTATGAGTGTTGGTGTTATGCCATTTAGCAGCGTTAATTATAATATTAAAGCCAAAGATGTAGTTCCGAATACCACCATTCCGAATACCTTAGATTTGGAAGGGACTGGCGGACTGGCACAAGCCTATTTTGCCAATGGAATTCTCTTAACCAAAGGTTTATCAATAGGACTAAGAGGGGCTTATATTTTTGGAAGCATTGACAACACATCAACCAGTCAGGTGGATAGCACAAACTATAAAACCATATTTAATCGACAAACTGTTTATGGTGACCTGACACTTGGTGGAGGCCTTCATTATCGACACCAAAAAGATGAGGAAACCGCTTTTAGTATTGGTTTCACCTTCGACCCAAAATCTGAAATTAAAGGAAATTCAACATCATGGTTGTTGCGAACAACAAGCAATAATCAAACAGTCCCCGGCAGAGACACTCTCCAGTTTAAATCACCAGGAAGTTTTGTAATACCGGCAAAATATGGTTTTGGTATTTCATATGAGAAACAATTCAAATTAACGATTGGTGGGGAATTCAAGTATGAAGAATGGTCCCATGCTAAAAATTTTACAGGAAACACGGATGGCTTCAAAAACGTTTATTCCATGGCCGTTGGAGCTGAATGGATTCCTGATTTCAATAGTGTGAGTAGCTATTTAGCCCGAGTCGCTTATCGCATTGGATTTAGCTACGCCCAATCGCCATATATTGCCGCCGACTCTGAAGTTAACGACTTTGGCATCAATTTTGGCTGGTCATTACCAATAGCACGGGGATCTTCATCATTGGATATGGGTTTCCGACTAGGTCAACGAGGTAATTTAAGTTCAAATCCTGTTCGTGAGAGGTACTTTCAATCCCTCGTTGGCATAACCATCAATGATAGATGGTTTGTTAGAAGAAGGTATGATTAAAATGATCCTGTCATGAAAAAGCTAATGATTATCGGACTGATTGCCATTACAGGTTATAATGTAATGAGTCAACGCGATCCAAGTAATATATGGAACTGGCCAGAAGACCGAGCTGCTGCAGAAGAAAAATATGTACTGCATAATGATAATGTCAGTATTGGGGAGTTCGAAGAGGCTATTGAGCCGCTTGAATGGCTTATCAAAGAAGCTCCTGATTTAAACCCAGCCATTTATATCAATGGAGCTAAGATTTATGAATTCATGGCTGAAAATGAGTCCGATGAGATTAAAAAGATAGAGTACCAGGAAAAGGCCCTTGAAATGTATGATAGTAGAATAAAATATTTCAACAATGAGGCAAGTGTTTTAAATAGGAAGGCTTTCACAGCTTATAAGTATTACAAGAACATGCCCTCGAAATACATAGAACTCAAGGAACTGTTTGACAGGGCTTTTGAACTGAATGGCCTTGATATCTTTGACAATAACCTGATCGCCTATATGGACATTATCAGGAGGTATAAAGCCGCCGGAAATGAAATAAGCGATGAGGAAGTATTAGATATTTACGCAGTTATTACTAATCTCATCAAGAAAAAAGAGGGAGGCGGCCGATTAGAATCAATTGCCGATAACGTTGATAAAATATTGGCTGCGACAATAACGGTGGACTGTGATTTTGTCGAGAATAATTTTGGGCCAAAACTTCAGGAAAATATTGAGGATATAAAATTGGCCAAAAATATTTTTCAACTAATGCTATCAGGCAAATGTACCGATAGCCCATTAGCCATTCAGGCAGCCGAAATCATTCAGAAGGCGGATCCATCATATGGTATTGCAAAATTTATTGCAGCGAGAAGTCAGGCGGATGGCAATATCAAGAAAGCTTTGAAATATTATGGTCAGGCTGTGGATTTGGCTGAACTGGATACAAAAAGAGGAGAAACTTATTTGGATATGGCAAGGCTTTATGCAGCAAACGGCCAAGAATCTACTTCACGAACCTATGCGCAAAAAGCTATAGGAGAAAACAGTCAGTTGAAAGATGCTTACTCCCTAATTGGCGACCTTTATATGTACTCTGCGAAAGATTGCAAAGAAGGCATCAGTCGTGTTAAAGATAGAGTCATTTACATTGCCGCATATGATATGTACAGTAGAGCTGGGGACATGAATGGTATGGCAAATGCGCTGGAGCAGTTCCCATCAATGGAGGATATTTTCAACGAAAATCTGGAGATCGGTAATGAAATATCGGTCGGTTGCTGGATAAATGTCACTGTCAAATTAGATCGTAGGCCTGCCAACTAGGAATAATACAAAACAAAAGTGGGCTATCTCATTTTTGCTCATATCCTATATGAAACACTTCCTGATAATCTATCTTTTGATTCTGACACTTGCTTCCTGCTCTAGTGAAAATAAAGATATTTTGAACCAACCAACTTATGATGGTCCATCGATGGAGATGGATAGTATCAAAACAATGTACAGCGACTCGGCTATTGTCAAAATTATGATTAGAGCCCCCAAACAACTTAATTTCTCGAACGGGAATGAAGAATATCCAAATGGCATTTCCCTTGAGTTTTTTAATGAACTTGGGGAAGTAATATCGACGTTAGAAGCAAATAAAGCATACTATATTGAAAAAGAAAAGCATTACAAGGGAGTTGGCAATGTCATAGTTGTAAACCTGGAAACAGGTGACCGCTTAAATACTGAAGAACTCTTCTGGAACCCAAAGGAAGAAAAAGTTTATACGAATAAATTCGTGACAATCAGAAGTGAAGATGAAGTCCATACCGGTGAAGGATTAATAGCCAATCAGGACTTTGATAATTACCAGATTATGAAACCAACGGGCACAATAATTATTGAAGAAAGCAATGAAATTAACTGATATACTATTGCTTTCATCAACCATTGGATTCACCGTCATTGGCATTCATCAATCCTTTACGGTTGGATTGACTGAATCCTATTGGATTTTTATGCTTAGTGTAAGTCTATTACTTTTATACAAGCTTAATAAAAAAAATGGGTCACAAAAAAACAGTTCGGGTTCCTGATTAATGCAGCCATCTCTATCAATGGACCCCGACAGTTGGTTTATTATCATAGTTTGCCTGATTCTATCAGCACTATTCTCCGGAATTGAGATTGCCTTTATTTCATCGGATAAGTTAAGAATAGAACTGTCCCGACAACAAGGTCATTTGTCTGCGATATTGCTTTCACCATTGGTCAACCGACAATCACAGTTTATTGGCACCATGCTGATAGGAAATACGGCAGCGCTTGTAGTATATGGCATTTATATGGCTGGCATTTTAGATCCTATCTTTGAAGAACACCTAATCCCTCCTTTTGATAGTCAGATAGTTTCACTGATTATATCTACAGTAATATCAACTTTTATTGTACTCGTATCTGCCGAATTTATTCCGAAAAGTATTTTCATGATCAATCCGGACTGGTTGTTGAGGGTTTTTGCAATTCCCATTACAATATTCTATTATCTTCTCTTCCCAATAGCCTATGCGCTCAATCACCTTGTTCGATTTATCATGGTGTATATTTTGAGGTTGAAATATGAGGAAAGTAAACCTGTGTTTGGACTCATAGATTTGAATAATTTTATCCAAAACATAGAAAAAGGGGATCAAAAAGAGATCGATGCCGAAGTTGATACCAAAATCTTTAGTAATGCGCTGGAATTCAAGAAAATCAGGGTTAGAGAGTGCCTGGTTCCTCGGACTGAAATCGTAGCTGTAGACATTGAAGATGGCATTGATGAATTAAAATCGGCCTTTATAAAGAGTGGTCACAGTAAGGTTATTATTTATAAAGAATCAATTGACGACATTATTGGCTATTGCAATTCAGTGGAGATGTTCAAAAAACCAAAAAATATCAAGACTATCATGACGCCCATCATGATCGTTCCTGAGACCATGATGGCCAATGAGCTCATGATCGAATTTTTCAGTAAAAGAAAAACGCTGGCGCTTGTGGTAGATGAGTTTGGTGGGACTTCCGGAATTGTAAGCATTGAGGACATTATCGAAGAGATATTTGGGGAAATTCAAGACGAGCATGATGATGAAGATTTGATCGAAGAAAAAATAGACGAATTCAATTACTTGCTTAGTGCCCGACATGAGATTGATTATCTGAATGAAAAATACGGCTGGGACCTTCCTGATGGAGATTACGACACACTGGGAGGCCTGATTCTGTCGGTGAATGAGAACATACCGGCCGTTAATGACATCGTGAAAATTTCGCGCTATGTTGCTAAAATAAACTCAGTGATTGATACGCGTATTGATAAAGTCCGCCTGTCTATAATGGAGTCGAACGAGGGTAAAGAATAGTGTCAATTGTAAGATAGTATCTTTTTGATTTTCAGCCTTTATGTAGCTACTTTTGCGCCTCTTTTAAAATCTTGAAATGGCATTTATTAACACTTTGAGGAACAAGATGGGGAAGATCGTGGTATTTGCGATTTCTGCTTCAATTCTTGCTTTTATTGCTGGTGATCTATTGGGACCCAATTCAACACTGCTTGGAGGGAACTCCACCGATGTTGGAGAAATAGCTGGACAGACGATTTCATTAAGGGAATATCAATATAAAATTGATCAGATGTCCTCAGATTATTTCAGCAACTATGGTCAATCACCAAATGGTGATGCTATGTTTAACATTCGGCAGCAAGCATGGGATGCTCTGATCAATGAAAAAGCATTCTATACCTACTTCGACGAATTGGGAATAATCGTCACTGATGATGAAATTTGGGATCTCACCCAAGGCAAAAATGTTGACGAAACCATAAAAAATTCCTTTGTTGACCAAAATACAGGTGTTTTTGAAAGGGAGCGCGTTATCGAATTCCTGAAAGAACTGGTTGCTCAACCGCCTCAGGTTCAACAAGCCTGGTTCTCCTTTGAAAGAAACCTCGGTCCCAACCGTAGAATGAATAAGTTTCAAAACCTCTTTTTAAAAACCAACTATGCTTCCAGTTCTGAAGCTGAACAGGAATATTTCAATTCGTCGACCAAGGCCGATGTTCGATATGTATATGTACCCTTTAGTTCAATAGTGGATTCAACAGTAGTTGTAACGGACACCATGCTTAAAGATTATCTATCTGATAATGAAAACAGGTTTAAGCAGGATGAATTCAGAAGCGCTTCTTACGTAGTTTATGATGTTACTCCGTCAGCAGATGATACACTTGAGGTGATTGATGAAATGGAGGCGTTAAAAAACGATCTGGCAAAATCACAGAATGACTCCCTTTTCGCAAGAGCAAACAGTGACGGAACATCACCCTTTCTTGCTTATTCATCTGATTTGCTACCAGACCCACTTCAAAGGATAATCACAACTTTAAGTCCTGGCGACGTCATTGGACCGGAATTTTTTAATGGGAGATATGTTGTCTACAAATTTTCAAGTATTGAAGAAGCTGATAATTATACAGCACGAGCTAGCCATATCCTGATCAAATGGGATGATGAAACTACTGCTGCTAAGTCTGAAGCTCGAAGAAGAGCAAATGACATCATTAACGATTTACTAGGAGGTGAGGATTTTGGAGAAATGGCCCGCATTCACAGCACTGATGGTTCCGCGAGCAATGGTGGTGATTTAGGATGGTTTCCAGAAGGACGTATGGTGGCTCCTTTTGAGGCTGCGGTCTTCGGGGCCACAAAAACAGGATTGATAGGAAGGCCTATTGAAAGCGAATTCGGTTTTCATATAATTAATGTAACAGGGCTTAAATCAAATATTTCTTATAAGATAGCTGCTATAGAGCGTGAAATAACTCCGAGCGACGAAACAAGAAATAGCGTATTTAGAGAAGCAAGCCTGTTTGCGGCTAGTTGTAACAATTTTGCTGAATTTCAAACCGAAGCAAATCAAAACGGCTTCGTAGTATTAAACGCCCAAAAAATCGGAAAGAATGACAGAAGAATTGGTACGCTTACCAACGGAAGAGGCATAGTTACATGGATCTATAACACTGCAGAAATCGATGACATTTCAGATGTATTTGAACTCGACGATCAATATGTTGTTGTGGTAATGACAGCCAGCCAACCCAAGGGAAATGCTAAATTAGATGTTGTTAGGGATGAGCTTACAAAAAAAGTCCGTGATCAGGAAAAAACCAGTGAGATTGTAGCAAAACTACAAGAGCAAACTGGAACATTGGACGACATAGCTGCAGCTTATGGCGATGGTGCAACAGTTTATACGATGACTAGTCTTACACTCAACAGCAATACACTAACAGGAGTAGGACTGGCCCCGGAAGCTGTTGGTAGAATTTTCGCCATGAAATCGGAGGAGCGGTCTGAACCATTTCCTGTGGACAATGGCGTCATCATGGTGGAAATACATTCTATTGTTCGCCCGGATGCGCTCGAGGATTATTCAACATATCAAGCACAGGTTACGCAAAGGAGAGCCGCAAGGATAAGTTATTCCATAACTCAAGCAATGAGAAAATTTGCAAATATTGAGGATGAACGATATAGGTTCTTCTAATCTGTTCATTTATGGCCATTTCAATTTCTGATTTTAAAAGGAAATTGGAAGAGCAACATGCTTTTCCCTCAATTTACATATTCAAATTCATTGTACCTTCTGGCAAAGAATCCGAAGTAATTGGGCTTCTTCCAGAAGGAAAGATTACTTCGAAAATATCCCAAAAGGGTAATTATATCAGCATTACAGCTGAGCTAATGATAATTGAGAGTAACCAGGTAATTGAAATCTATCAAGAAGCCCACAAAGTAGAAGGTTTAATTGCACTCTGAACACCCCTTTTCACAGCCAATGTGTAGTCAAATCATGCTTTTGAACTAAATTCAAGGCGTGTTCCTCCGATATATTGTAATTCGGTTACTTGCGGCGATCCCCACAGCACTTCTCCTGGCTCTGGTCGTATTCCTAATGAAAACAGCAATTCCCGATGACCTCATTGAACGTCAATTTAAAGGAGCCATATTTAATCCAAAAGGTATATCTGAAAATGAGATCAATGAATCAGCTCGGGAGATTCGCTTAAATCTTAAACTCGATTTACCTCTATTTTATTTCTCCTTCCAATCCGCGATTATTCCTGATAGTATTTATACGATGTACCCAATCGGTAATGGCAAGTTCTATAAGAAACTACTGATAAAATTTGGGTGTGAAGAGCAGACAGCCAATTACTATAGGATGCTTTTAAAAATTAAGCAAAACGGTAACGAAGAACAAATTGATTTGTATAATCACCTGTTCGGAAAGGTTGATGAAAAGCACATTAAAGAAATCCTTACCAATGCTCCCCTCGAGAGTGAAATAAGACCAGTCGTTGACGCTTATGATCAAATGGTCTTATATCAAAACAGATTCGTCCCGACAATTCCTGCGTTTCGATGGCATGGCTCAAATAACCAGTTTCACATTTGGTTTTGGAATATGCTACATTTCGACTTTGGTAAATCCATTGTTGATGGCCTTCGCGTGTCAGGCAAAATAGGATTAGCATTAATCAATATGCTGATCATCACTATTCCTGCACTTATGGCAATTTTTATGATCTGTATTCCTCTTGGCACATGGTTATCTGGTAACAACTCAAAAAAAGCCTCCATGATCAACACAATACTTTATGGGTTTGATGCAGTTCCACTTTTCTGGCTTTCACTCATACTTATAATTCTGTTCGCCAGTAATAACTTTCTCAACATATTTCCAGTATTTGGGTTTAATATTTCAACCGAAAAAAATCAAATTTCCTTTTATCGAATTACCGGCCTCATCCTTCCTGTAGTTGCACTTATCTTGTCAAATTTAGCCTACGTAAGCAAACAGGTAAGTAAGTCAATTGATGATCAAAAAAACCAACTTTATGTACTATCAGCCCGAGCAAGAGGACTTACAGCCAGGAGTGTTTTGTGGGTGCATATTTTTAAAAATAGTTTGATTCCTATAATTACGATTTTTTCAGACTATCTGACTCCAATTTTTGCTGGATCTTTTGTTCTTGAAATTGTTTTCTCGATTCCAGGAATGGGAAAACTACTCTTTGATAGTGTACTGAACAAAGATTTTCCTGTCATTCTTGCAATCCTGATGCTCACTGCAAGCATTAAAATACTCTCCCATTTAACTGCAGATATTGGTTATAAAATGGTAAAACCAGCGATCAAATACTAGGTGATGATAGGGAACATCAAACCAAAACATATCGCCGTTACATATCTTACAGCAATTCTGTTGGTGTTGATTTTTGCAGATTTTATAGCCAACGACAAGCCAATCATAACCATTGGAAATAATGGCATTCAATTTTTTGAGAAACCTGTGGATGCCATGATTACCTATCAATTAAATCCACTCGTCAAATACAAGGGAAAACTTGACCTGAAACATACTAATCAAAATCCTTTTCTCACAACCAGCGGGGAACATTTTCTTGGCACTGATCATCTTGGGCGAGATGTTCTTGGCGGGATAATCCATGGCAGCAGAATTTCTATTGGGATTGGCTTTCTCGCCATTTTTGTAGCTGCATCATTGGGGATTTTAATCGGTGGTATTTCAGGATTTGTTGGAGATCAAGGTTTTGCAATTCCCTTTAAAACCATACTTATTGTCTTCCTTCTCATCGTATTCTATTATTATTTTATAATCCATCTGGATTTTTTCTGGGTTCCATTTTTAATTGGCTGTGGCATCATTTCAGGAACTTACTTGGCACTCAAAAATTTTAAACTCATAAATCAAAAAGTAACTATACCAGTTGATTTCATTCTATTGAAGTTCAGTGAATTGTTTTCCTCGATTCCAGGCTATTTTCTTATTTTGACAATAATTACCATTGTAGAACCCAGCCTCCTGTCATTTTCCTTAATAATTGGAATAACATCATGGGTAAGTATTGCAAGACTAATTAGAGGGGAAATGATACATGTAAGAAATGCCGGTTACATTGAATCTGCAAGGGCTCTTGGGTTTAGTCAGACAAGGATTTTTTTTACTCACGCGTTACCAAACTCTCTTGGCCCCTTACCCTATGCTTTTACATTCGGACTGGCCGGAATTATGATAGTAGAATCGACTCTTTCCTATTTTGGAATAGGTTTACCAGCTGATCTATTAAGTTGGGGAAATTTGATTTCGGGATTCAAAAACAACACAACTGCCTGGTGGGTTGCAGCCATTCCCGGATCCATAATTTTTCTTACGATTTTAAGCCTTCATATAGTTGGAAGATGGGTAGATGAGAAAATGAATTCGATGAATACTACCTGGAAGTAATCATTCCTATTCGGTGCGCATCCAAAGCAGAATCGAGGAACTTCTTAAAATTCGATGTATTGAGGTCATATGCCCTTGGTTCCATTAACAGATTTTCATTCTGATCAAGAATTACATAATAAGGTTGAGCGTTATTATTGAATTCCACAATTTGGAAATCGGCGTTTTGTTTTCCAATTGATTTTTTTGTTTTTCCATCATACTCCGAAACATACCACTCACTTTCAGATAGTTCTGTTTTTTCATCCACATAGAGGGCAACCATCACAAAATCGTTCTTCAATTTTTTCAGTACCTCAGGTTCAGACCAAACCCTCGCTTCCATTTCGCGGCAATTGACACAACCATGGCCAGTGAAATCTATAAATAATGGTTTGTTTTTATCCCTGGCACAAGCCAAAGCCTGCTCGTAATCAAAATAACCCTTGATGCCGTGTGGAAAATGAAGTAAATCTGCATACTTAGGGTCATCGCAAAGTTTATAATCATCTGGTACATACGAAACCGATGTATCCACCACATTAAAATCGTGCGTTGAAAGTGGTGGTAAGTATCCCGCCAAACCCTTTAGTGGTGCGCCAAACATACCGGGGATTAAATAAATGACAAATGAAAAAGTTATAATGGCCAAAAGCAGGCGGGGTACACCAACTATTGACATCTCACTATCATTTGGTAATCTTATCTTCCCCAGAAGATAGAACCCCATGAGGGTAAAAATTACGATCCAGATTGATAAATAAATTTCCCGGTCAAGGATACCCCAATGATAAGCCTGGTCAGCGATACTTAAGAATTTGAAAGCGAAAGCAAGCTCAAGAAATCCAAGGACGACTTTTACGGAATTAAGCCACCCACCGGACTTGGGCATGGAACTCAACCACCCCGGAAAAATTGCAAACAGTGTGAAGGGGATGGCAAAAGCAAGAGCAAAGGCTACCATACCAAGAATTGGCTTTAGTACTTGCCCCCCCGCAGATTCAACCAGTATACTCCCAACAATTGGACCTGTACATGAAAAAGAAACAAGTACTAATGTAAAAGCCATGAAGAACACACCAATAAATCCACCTTTATCAGATTTCCTGTCCATACTATTGACAAGACCGTGAGGTAACGTTATTTCAAAAAGGCCAAAGAAAGAGAGTGCGAAAATTACGAAGACAAGAAAGAAAATGATGTTGGGCAGCCATCCGGTAGCCAGGTCATTAGCAACTTCGGGGCCCATAAAAGGAGCCAAAACCGATCCTATCAAAGTGTAAATAACTATGATTGAAAAACCGTAAAAAATCGCCTTACCTTTTCCACCCTGTTTTCCGGAAAAAAAGGTCACTGTCATCGGAATCATAGGGAATACACACGGTGTTAACAATGCCGCTAAACCAGCGAGAAAAGCAACAACCATAAATGCAAGCAAGGAGTATGGATCGTTAGAACTCCGTTGGGTAAGTACTGATTTTCTGGGCTCTTTTTTCGAGACAGCAGGAAGGTCATTCGATATTTCGTTTGTAGGTACATCCGAATCAGTTACACTTTGTTCTTCGGGAATGATAATTTCAGATGCCGTGACTTGTTGAGATTGTTCGAAAACCCTTGCCTGCTCACTTATTTCATTTTGTCGCTCAACTTTCTTTCCTGCAACCGTTACAACACCCGCTGATCCGCTGAATTCAAACTCCTCGTCAAACGGGATGCATTTACCGTCGATATCAGAGCATACCTGGTAGAGATAAGACCCACTTAATTCCCAGGAGGATTTTAATATCTTTATTTTTTGCCGAAATTCTGCTTTCCCTGTGAAATAGGTATATTCCCCTTCCCATATCTCATCATATTTCTTCTTGGCGCCAATAGGTTTTAACTGTCCTACAAGTTTATAGCTATCATCTGGTTCAAAGGTAAATTCAGTAACCATAGGTCCCAGATCAGGGTCGAAATCACTTGAATATAAATACCAATTCTCATCAATTGAAGCATAAAAAATAAGATCAAGTTCATCCCCGACCGCAACATTTTCTGCTGATTTATCATAAGACCATTTAGCAGGATGAAGAATTTGAGAAAATGTAGGCATTGAAACTGATAACAAGATCAGAGTCAAGACACTAAGAATGCAACTTCTATTATTCATAAATACTATTTCTAATGCTCTTTTGAGAATTAAATAACGTATTGATTTTCAATTAGTTTATTCTCTTTCCATCATGGCAGCATAATGTTCATGGAATCCAATCATGGTTTCAATTCCAGTATAAAAATTATACAATCCAAAACTTTCATTGGGTGAATGAATGGCATCGGAATTAAGCCCAACCCCAAGTAATATGGAGTCCAGCACTAATACTTGCTGAAAAAGTGCTACAATGGGTATGCTACCTCCCTCTTTCGTAGGTATCGGTCTCTTTCCCCAAGCGTCGGTTATTGCAGCCGCAGCAGCTTTATAACCAATCGAATCTGTTGATATCATTGCGGCTTGCCCACCATGATGTAACGTTATTTTAACCTTTACGGATTTTGGAGCAGCCCGTTGAAAATGATCTGCAAACAACTTGGTGATTTTCTCATGGTCTTGATTTGGCACCAAACGCATTGAGATTTTGGCATATGCCTTTGAAGGCAAAACAGTTTTGGCACCTTCTCCAGTGTAACCTCCCCAAATACCATTAACATCAAGGGTAGGACGAATACCTATGCGCTCAAGCGTGGTATATCCTTCTTCACCAGATACCTCATCAAGTTCGAGATTAGATTTATAATCTTCTAAATCAAAAGGTGCTTCATTTATCAATCTTCTTTCAACATCATTATAACTGATCACATCGTCGTAAAACCCAGGAATAGTGATTTGGCCTTTCTCATCCTTCAAATCAGCAATCATCTTACATAATACATTGATGGGATTATCTACAGCTCCTCCATAGATGCCGGAATGAAGATCCCGATTCGGTCCCGTGAGCTCTACCTCCACAAATGAGAGGCCCCTTAGCCCAACAGTTATTGAGGGATGGTCATTTGATATGATACTAGTATCTGAAATGAGAATTACATCCCCCGCCAATCGCTCTTTATTTTCATTGATGAATATTTCAAGATGAGACGACCCTACCTCTTCTTCACCCTCAATCATGAACTTGACATTGCAGGGCAAACTACCTGTTTTATTGAGGCACTCAAACGCTTTGATGTGCATATACATTTGGCCCTTATCATCACTAGCGCCCCGGGCAAAAATTTTACCATCTTTTATTACAGGTTCAAATGGTGGTGAATCCCATAACTCGAGTGGATCTGGTGGCTGCACATCATAGTGGCCATATATCAGAACTGTTGGTTTAGTCGCATCAATAATCTTCTCTCCATAAACTATAGGATGACCTGGTGTTTTGCAAATCTCCGCAACATCGGTGCCGGCTTCAGATAGTTTTTGCCTTATAAATTCGGCTCCCCTAACGACGTCCCCTTTGTGTTTGCTGTCAGCAGAAACCGATGGAATTCGGAGTAATTCAATCAATTCAGACAAAAATCTTTCTTTATTTTCTTTATAATAAGCTAACGCTGTCAAATCAATGTGTATTTAAACTGTAAAATAGAAACTTGGGAATAGCATTAAAGCAGAATCAAGTAAATCCATGACTGGGGATTACTCTCCTTTATTACCCATCGACATTAGGTTTGTTTTATTTTCTTCACCTTTAATTAAACGTCGGATATTCATTCTATGTGTCCATATGATTACGATAGTGAGCAAAAAACCATAGACAATCAAAATCGGATCGTCCGGCCGCAATGCCGGAAGCAAAATTAAAGTTAAAGGGAACGCCAATGCCGCTACTATTGAACCGACTGATACGTATTTAGAGATCATCAAAACTGTCACAAATATGGCAATGGATATTGCAGCGCCTTCAGGGGCTATAGCCAGTGTAACTCCCAGTAATGTAGCCACCCCCTTGCCTCCTTTGAAATTCAGGAATACTGAAAAAATATGACCAACAACTGCAAACACACCGAATAACAGTCTAAAGCGTAAAAGCTCATCGGGGTAAATAAAATCAAGTCTTAACAGAAATACCGCTAATGTTGTCGCTATGGCTCCTTTCAAAATATCCCCGAGGAGAACAATTGTTCCGGCACGTCTACCCAAAACTCTAAAAGTGTTTGTAGCACCTGGGTTACCGCTGCCATGCTTAAGTATGTCAATTTTAAAATAATATTTTCCAAACCAAACTGAAGTTGGAAATGAACCCAGCAAGTATGCTATTGAACTAAAAAATATGATGACTATTATATGCATCCGTTCTCAACTTGTTATGTTATAGGGTGTCAAATTTAACAGAAAACGTCTCCTGTAGCAAAAAATGCCTGACGCAACGAAAAATTTCAGGATAGTTTTTTACCCCGAATAATTTATGTTTCTGCCCTCAAAACTTCCAATGGTGTCTTTTGAATAATTGATCTGCTATTGAGCAATCCTATGAAAACTGTAAGTCCGGCGATAATAACAAATAAGATAACCGCTGGAAAAAAATTTGGGATAAACGCCATCTCAAAACTAAAGACAGCTAAAGCCCAGCTGCCTAGCAACGCCAGAATAATACCTGAAAACGCTGCTATACTTCCCAAAAACATATATTCTAAAGCTGTAATCCCAAAAATTTGCTTTTTGCTGGCACCCAAGGTTCTGAGTAGCACACTTTCCTGTATGCGTTGAAACTTGCTAATGATAACAGACCCGATAAGTACAAGTAAGCCCGTAACTATACTGAACATTGCCATAAACCTGATAACAAAGGATATTTTGCCAAGTATTACATCAAGAGTATTCAAAATAAGCGATAGGTCTATGATGGATACATTTGGAAACTGTCTAACAATAGCCTGCTGATACCTTGCAGACATGTCATTGGACTCGACTTTTGTAACTAAGACGTGAAATTGTGGTGCTTCTTCCAACACTCCTGCAGGAAATACCATTCGAAAGTTGGTTTGTACCCGGTTCCAGTCGACTTCCCTCAAGCTCCCAACAACAGTTGAAATTATCGCACCCTGAACATTAAATGTCAGCTTGTCTCCAATTTCGACTCCCATAGAATTGGCTGAACCATCAGATAACGAAATGTATATCGTATCATTTGGAGATTTCACACTCCCATGCCACTCGCCTTCTATCAGTTTTTCCGAACTGATCAATGAGTCGCGATAAGTCACTCTGTATTCTCGGTTAAAGGACCTTTGTCTATAGTTCACCGTTGTGTCTTCGCTTACCTCCTCCTTTGTCAAACCGTTTATGCCCACTAACCGCATAGTTACAATTGGCACTTGCTGTATTATGGGAAGGTCATAATCCAAAGTTATTTCAGCAATTTCATCCTTTTGGTGACTCTGAATATCAAACAAAACCATGTTTGGACGATCGCCGCCACCAGAAACGGCTACTTTATCAACCAAGATATCCTGGACAAAATAGAGCATAGAAATAAGTGCCGTACCTAAGCCGATTGAGACAATAAGAGTGATTGTCTGATTATTCGGCCGGTATAGGTTTGCAAGACTTTGCCTCCAAATGTAGCCCCATGATACCGGGAAGTTTTTTCGCACAAACCACATAATTAATTTTCCAACCAGTGCAAGAATTCCAAAAGCCATGAATATTCCCCCACTATAAAAAACAGATTCTTGAATATCCTCAATCTGTAAAATCGAAAAACCAAGAATGAAGAGGAATATGAGGATATAAACAGCAATTCTTAAGTAGTCACGTTTATCATTTTTAACTTCATATGAAGCCCTGAGTGTTCTTAACGGAGAAATATTTCTGATTTCCAGAAGTGGGATAAGTGCAAACAATACAGCCATACAAACGCCGATAGTTATGCCTTGCGCAATAGAAGACCATGACAAGGCCATACTCACTTCAATTGGTAAAAAATCGCTGAATATTTCTGGGAGAAAAGATTGTATTAAACTTCCAAGCGCAGTACCAACCACTGCTCCCAGTAAACCCATGATTGCAATCTGATAGAGATAAATTAAAAAAGCCTGTCTCCCTTTTAATCCCAAACATCTCAACACTGCAACTGTTGTGATTTTTTCTTTGATGTAGATATGGACCGAACTAGCCACACCTACACATCCAAGAAGCAACGCAATAAATGCCACCAGATTAAGAAAATTACCCAGGTTGGTGAATGAATCCCCTGTATCTTCTTTTCTATCTTCTACCGTTTCAGTATCAACTCCAAGATCATCAAGCTTTTTTTCATTTGCATCCAAAACGGTTTGCGCCTGCTGGGATGATGAAGCCTGATAAAAATATTGGTATCTGATCCGACTTCCCTTTTTAATCAATCCGGTTTGTTCGAGGTATTGGTGAGGAATATAAACTACCGGTGCAACTGTTGAAGATATTCCACTTTGTCCCGGAACTTTTTGAAGCTTGCCAGCGATTGTAAACCCAAGATTGCCAACTCTCACTGTATCGCCAACCACCACGTCATATTGCAACATCAAAGTGGCGTCAACAAGCGCCATTTGTTTGTTCCTGAAATCAGATTCTGCAATTGGAGGATCGGTTTCAATTTTTCCATAAAATGGAAAATTTCCTTCCAATGCTCTTATCTGAACCAATCTTGTCCCATCAGTTTTGGGGAAATAAATCATCGAAGCAAAATAGGTCTCCCGTGATTTTTGGATGAAGGCTGAATCAAATGGAAAAAGCAGTTCTTTTCTGATTTCTATGGTACTGGATATGCGAAGATCTGCTCCTAATAACTCTTTGGCCTGATCGTTTATGTCATTTAAAAGATTGTCACGAAAAGAATTGATAGACACAAGAGCCGCAATTCCAAGTATTATGGAGGAGGTAAATAAGACAAGCCTGGACCTTCTACTGTCCCTCCATGCCATTTTTAATAGCCATCCCGGACCCGTCGAACGCTTTACCATTAGTTTCTTTATTGGCACTTTTTAATGTAATGACACCTCATTGTATTCTGCAGCCATATTCATCTCATCAGAGATGATTTTACCGCCCTTGATGCGCACTATTCTCTGAGTTTTACGGGCAAGATCCATATCATGGGTGACTAATACCAATGTGGTGCCCTGTTCAAGGTTAATCTCAAAAAGAAGTGCTTCTACATTCGATCCTGTTTCATCATCGAGATTTCCTGTTGGTTCATCAGCAAACAAAATCCGTGGGTTATTTGAAAAAGCTCTGGCTATGGAAACACGCTGTTGCTCGCCACCCGAAAGCTGTGTTGGATAGTGATCAAACCTATCGGACAATCCAACTCTATCCAGTAGTTCCATAGATCTCTTTCGGGCACTTTTTTCTCCTCTTAGTTCCAATGGAACCATTACATTTTCAAGTGCCGTGAGGGTCTGAATCAATTGGAAATTTTGGAAAATAAAACCAACAGATTGATTTCTAACCTTAGCCCTGGCATCTTCACTGAGTTTATCCAACTGTGTATCACATAATATCACGGTTCCGGAAGTTGCCTTATCCAAACCTGCACATAAGCCCAATAAAGTGGTCTTTCCACTTCCTGAAGGGCCCACAATTGAGAAGGTATCTCCTTCGTTTATCTCGAAATTTATCCCCTCCAGGACACTGAGTCTCCTGCTTCCGCTTTCATAAATTTTCGATAATCCTGAAACTTTAAGAATTGACATGAAAAGAATATTGAGTAATAGTAAAAAATTGAATTTGATTGAATGTGAAGTTACCCAAGTTGTTCGGAGGTTTTAATCATCGATTATATAATCTTTTGAAGCAACGTTCCGGTGAACCCAAAATCGATTTCCTATTTTTGCGCACAATTCAATTTTTTACGAATGAAATTTCCTCACCTATTATTCTTTATTTTAACCATAGGATGTACTTCCAGTACTAATAATCGGTCTAAAACTGAATCTCAACCCGAGTCTGTATCCATCGAAAGTTTCGAAAACAAAAAAACCATCGTTTTTTTTGGTAACAGCTTGACAGCTGGATATGGTATAGATATTTCCGAAGCTTTCCCCGCCATCATTCAGGAAATAGTTGATTCGCTTAGTCTGCAATATCAGGTAATCAATGCCGGCCTGAGTGGTGAAACAACGGCCAGTGGCAGTTCGCGTATTGCGTGGGTACTAAAAAATAAGATCGATATTTTTATTCTGGAACTAGGGGGAAATGATGGGCTCAGGGGAATTCCAACATCGGAAACTCGGAAGAACCTCCATGAGATAATTAAGAAAGTAAGGAACAACTATCCAGAAGTTAAAATTGTATTAGCAGGCATGCAGGTACCGCCCAATATGGGTCCCGAGTATTCAGCTGATTTCAAATCTATATTTCCCGAAGTTGCCACTGCCAGCAATACTGCCTTGATCCCCTTTTTACTCGAAAATGTGGGTGGTGAACCTAATCTTAACCTTGACGATGGCATCCATCCCACTCCGGAAGGTCATAAATTGGTAGCTATGAACGTCTGGGCTGTCCTGGAGCCACTCCTGTAAGACTTTATGTTAAAAAAAGCGCTTCTCCTTCTTGTTATTGCGTTATTGATACTTTGTATTTGGCAGTGGAATCTGATTGCTTACGGACTTCAGCAAGGTAAAGGCCAGTTAAAAGTAATCGTTGAAGCCAAGACAATCGAGGAATTCCTAGATGATTCAGAATTTCCTGATTCTTTGAAATCGAAGCTCCGCGTCATCAAGGATATCAGGCGGTTTGCTATTGATTCTTTAGGGATCAATGACACAGATAACTACAGCTCAATGTTTGATCAACATGGTGACGTTACCCTCTGGAATCTCACCGCTTGTCAACCGTATGAACTTGAAGCGTATCAATGGTCATTTCCAATGCTGGGATCGTTTCCGTACAAGGGCTTCTTTGACATTGAAAGAGCAAGGGAAGAAGAACAAGAGCTAAAGTCCCTTGGGTATGACACACAAATAAGGCCTGTAAATGGATGGTCAACCCTCGGGTGGTTTAATGACCCTATCCTCTCAGATATGCTCTATCTGCCAGTGGGACATCTCGCTGATTTGATAATTCACGAGTTAACCCATGGAACTTTATACATAAAAGACAGTGCTTCATACAACGAAAACCTCGCAAGTTTCATTGGAGAGAAAGGCGCAGAGAAATTTTTGGCACAGAAGTTTGGAGCAAACTCTATTGAGTGGATAGCTTATGAAGCGGATAAAGAGGATTTTAAAAAGTTCAGTAGCCACTTCATCCGTGGCTCCAAAGCTCTTGACAGCCTTTACACATTAATGCGAACTGTAGTCAATGATGAAATCAAAGCGGAACGGAAACAGAGAATGATCCTGAATATAATTAATGCTATGGACACGATAAGTTTTGCTAAAAATTCACGTTATCTCGGCAGGTTTCAGAACAGCTTACCTAACAATACATTTTTTATGTCCTTTTTGAGATACTACTCGAAACAGAACGATTTTGAAAAAGATTTCCAGGGAAATTTTAACGGTAATATCAGAAGTTACCTAACATATCTCAAGGAAAAATATCCATCTTTGTAGTTTGAAATGAAGGAGAGAAAGGGAAATACGACTAAGAGGGCTTTGCTTTCGGCATTATTACTCACCATAATCTTTAGCAGTTTCCGATCAACACCGGATGTATATTCTTCCCGGCACAACCGGAGTTTTTCCACCGGTGAAAAACTTGATTATCGGGTGCATGTAGGATTTATCAATGCAGGAGAGGGAACACTACTGATTAATAACGAAATTGAATCAATCAACAACAGGGCATGCTATAAAATCGACGTTTTTGGTAAAACAGTAGGTGTCTTCGATTTTTTCATCCGTGTAAGAGATCATTGGGGAACATACCTTGACACCGTGTCTATAATACCTCACAAATTTTTTCAACAAATTGAGGAAGGTAAATTCAGAAAACACGAGGTAATAGAATTTGATCACATTGCGGATACAGCTGTTGTAAAAAGGCCGGATAAAGATGACCGTCCCGATGAATTTTTTAATATCCCTAATCAACCTCAGGATCTAATAAGTGGCTATTACTACATTCGAACACTGGACTATAATAAAGTTCACGAGGGACAAATTATAGCCCTTAAGGCATTTTACGATAAAACCGTTTATGATTTCAAAGTGAAATTCCTGGGCAGGGAAGATATAAAAACTAAACTCGGAACAGTGAAAACACTCGTTTTTGCTCCGATAATGCCCAAGAATGATCTCTTCGAAGAAGGTAACGAATCAATTAAAATTTGGTTATCCGATGATGACAACAAAATTCCATTGAAGATCTGGGCCAAGATGTGGGTGGGTGCCGTTGAAATCGATATCGAAAATGCCGAAAATCTCCGGTCTTCACTGGCAATTGTCCAGAGATGATCAATATGTTATGAAATTGTTATCGACTTCATATTAAAGTATTTAATGAATAATTTTAGCTTGGATATCATGGATTATCAATAGAATGGGCAAATCCTCACGAAAAATTCTCATAGTCGATGATGAAGTGGATATTCTTGATTTGTTAAAATATAATCTTGCTAAGGAGGGTTTTGAGGTAAAAACAGCACAGAGCGGGAAAAAGGGCGTTGAAATTGCAAAGGAATTTATTCCCGACCTCATACTGCTCGACATCATGATGCCAAATCAGGATGGTGTTGAAACTTGTCGTCAAATTAGAGAACTTAGAGTACTAAACGGATCGCATATTATTTTTTTAACTGCCCGGTCTGAAGAATACTCAGAAGTGGCTGCCTTTGACGCCGGAGCCGACGATTATATCATAAAACCCATTAAACCCAGGGCCTTACTTAGCCGAATTAATTCTTTTTTCAAAAAAGGATTAAAAAAACAGAAAGATAATCAACAAATTAATGCAGGTGATTTGATGATTGACCGATCCAGTTATACCGTTCAATTAGATAAAAATGTCATTAACCTGCCAAAAAAAGAGTTTGAATTGCTGTATTTTTTGGCTCAAAACCCAAGTAAGGTATTTAGCAGAGATGACCTGCTTCAAAACATTTGGGGTACCGATGTTTATGTTCTATCGCGTACAGTAGATGTTCACATCAGAAAAGTGAGGGAAAAAATTGGGGAAGGGTTTATAACAACGGTAAAAGGAGTTGGATATAAGTTTGAGCTTTCATAAATGCTACTTAATTCCCGGGCTTTGGCCCTGCTGCTGGCCCTTTCAATTTCAACGATAACAACTTTATTTCTTTCTCTGGTTCCTGAGGTTGAAACAAAAGAACTAGTGATTACGGCATTATTGTCTTTTTCTTCAGATTATTTACTAACCTATATTATTCTAGAGTTCCTTTTTTTTAAAGAAATCAGAGAAATCTATGGAGCACTTGATAAGCTAAACAAACGAGATTATTTGTTAGTTGATAAGAAGCCTATTAAGAAATCTTTCAAACCCTTTACAAAGGTTAATCAGGAGCTAAAGTCATATGTAAAAGTTAAACAAGAAGAAATTGAAAAACTGAAAAAACTGGAAGTATTTCGTAGAGAATTTGTCGCTGATGTCTCCCATGAACTAAAGACTCCCATTTTCGCAGCCCAGGGATTTGTCCATACCCTTTTAGACGGAGCCATAGCAGACAAATCTGTTAGAATGAAATTCCTTAAAAAAGCTGCTAAAAGCCTTGACCGGCTTGACGTCCTAGTACAGGATTTGATGACCATTTCTCATATGGAGACCGGAGCAATAAAAATGCATTTTGAAGATTTTGATTTGGTTGAACTCGTTGACGAAGTAATTGACCAATTAGAGAATAAAGCTGGGAAGAGGGGTATTAAACTCATTTATAAGAAAGGTGTCAATCAATCTGTGCGAGTTCATGGAGACCCCCAACGCATATACCAGGTGATGATTAATCTGGTATCCAATGCAATTGAATCCATAAAGAAAAAAAATGGTCAGGTAGAAATTAATATAAGAGAAAATCAAAATGATGTTACAATATCAATAAGAGACGATGGTAGGGGTATACCACCAGAAGACATCAATCGAATTTTTGAGCGATTCTATAGGGTGGAAAAGAGCCGCTCAAGAGAGAAGGGTGGTACTGGTTTAGGTCTGGCAATTGTTAAACACATTTTAGAGGGCCACGGCTCAAATGTGGAGGTGTCAAGTACGATTAAGCAAGGCTCAATTTTTAGCTTTAAGCTGAAAAAAGGAAAATTACTAAATAATTAATCCTTTACCTTTTTCAATAAATCCTTTTCGATTTCCCAATCTTTAGCCAGAGTAAGCATTGCCGTAGTTTCCATTTCAGTTAAGTAACCCTTTTTATTATTATCCTCCCAAACCGAAATCAGGTAATCAATCCTCTTTTTTTTGTCAAGCTTGCTAAAAACCTTATTCAGGAATTCCCGGGCTCTCTCAAATGCTGACATATAATCCTGGGCAATAAAAGTGTTGGCCCAATTGAGTTCGACATGGGCATCTAAATCGTCTGCCGTTTGTTTCAATATGCGCTCCTCATCTTCATCCAAACCATGGTAATGGAAGATGAGAGATTTTAACAAAATATATGCTTTTTTCTCTTCAGGAGCCATTTATTGACAAGTTAATGCATTTTATTCTTTAAAACTAAATGGAAATTATATCAGTCGATCATGAGATCACTCACAATTTTATCCGCTATAAGCCAGCCACTGGTTGTTAGGCTCAAAGTTGCTTTATCTAATTTCCCAAGGCCTGAACTTAACAAATGATTTATCGAGCGTATTTTCTTTTCCAACAAATCTATTCCATGTTTATTATTAATTTCCTCAAGGTTACACCCCCAGATTGTTCTCAACCCGGTTAATAAACATTCGTTTACTTTATCAATGGTTGTAAGTTTCTCCACTTTTGAGGAGAAATTACCTCCATTCAATGATTTAATATAAAGCGCATTATTGCTAACATTATATTGTCTGGTGTTCATATCGTATGAATGTGCTCCTGGGCCAACACCCAAATATTTCCGATTTTTCCAATACGACGTATTATGCTTCGCGTATAGCCCTGGCTTGCAGAAATTAGAGATTTCATAGTGTTGAAATCCAGCCTTAGATAAGGAAGTGTGAGCACTTTCAAAATGACTTGCTCCGGTTTCTTCGTTTATTCCCAAAAGTTTACCGGTTTTGTGCCAATTACCAAAAACTGTTTTCTCTTCAATGGTAAGGCAATAAGCGGAAATATGCTCCGGACTTAAATCTAATGCTTGACTAATATTTGCTTGCCAAATGGTATTTTCCTCTGAAATTCCATAAATCAAATCAATATTGATATTGTCGAAACCAACCCTTCTGGCATTCTCAAAAGAATTGATTGCCTCATTTGCATTATGATTCCTGTTAAGATACTTCAATTGCAAATCATTAAAGCTCTGAATGCCAATGCTTATGCGATTTATTCCAAGTGACTTCAGGCATTCCAGGTATTCGATGCTAAGGTTTTCAGGGTTTGCTTCAAATGTTATTTCTACATCTCTTTCAACTGAGTGATTCTCGCGAATCTGATCAATTAATAATCTAATTTCACTCTCCTCAAGAAGTGAAGGTGTCCCTCCTCCAAAATATATGCTTTCAACGGGCTCATCCTTCAAATAACCTTTGCGAAGTTCCATCTCTCGAGAAATACTTTTTATCAGTTCATTTTTTGTTTTAAAGTTTGTAGAAAAATGGAAATCACAATAATGGCAAGCTTGTCTGCAATAGGGAATATGAATATAGATTCCAGCCATGTGATGAATTATGCGAAATTAGACTTTTGTTTTAAGTGATAACCCATTGACCTTTCGAATAAGGAAATACATTTTTCTTTTTTTGATCCTGAGCTCCGTGATTTCTCCGTCCGATGCTCAAAATAAATTGGTATTCGACCTCCAATTGGTTGATAGCAACAGCGTTATTCCATCTAAATACACTATCCCTGAACATGTGCCTGATTCACTCAGTGGTTTGAAAGTACTCAATGACTTGATTATTCAACTTCAATCAGATGGGTTTCTGTTGGCTAGTGCCGACTCAATTGAACTACGAAATAATACTTTTCATTCCCGAGTATTTGTTGGAAACAGATACCAATGGAAAAGGATAAAGATTATGGATCTTGAAGGCAATCCGAAATACGAGATTAACAATAGACGGTGGGCAAAAAACACAAGCTCAAAGTCACTATTTTTAAAGACGCTCCAACAATCAAATAATCATGGCTATCCATTTGCTTTTGTAACATTGGATTCAGTGATTATATCAAGTGGTATAATCGACGGCATGGCAACTTTGAATCCTGGTCCGTTAATCGCATTTGATACACTTCTTATTGCTCCGATAAATAAGAGCAGGACAAAATACCTGTCAAAGTACCTAAGAATATTACCAGGCAAACCTTACAATGAAAAAGCCGTGAAGCAAATACCCGATAATATGAAATTGATTCCATACTATCGGCTCATTAGTCCCGTGGGGATGGTAATCCACAACAACAATGCTTTAATAAACTTTGAAATTGAAAAATCCGCACTAATAGACTGGATGGAATAATCGGATTGCTACCAAATTCATCAGGAAATGGAAAGGCACTCCTTACTGGTGAGCTGAATCTTGAACTCCTTAACTTATTTGAATCTGGAAAAGAATTCAACCTGCATTGGCGGAGAATGCGTGAGGAAACACAATCGCTTGACGTGGCCATTAAAGTGCCTGGAATATTAAATTCCTTTGACCTGGCTGCTGAGTATTTCCAATTAAAGGAAGATACAACTTTTGTGAATCGAGTTGCCAGATTAAAAATGATTTTCAACATTACACCAAGGTCTTCTTTCAACTGGTTTACCGAAATTAAGTCTGCAGGTTTACTCTCGGAAGAACAGGAGATTAATAGTATGATACCAGAAAATGCCGATTTTTCATTAACCACATTTGGAGTCGGCTACAGCTACAAAACCTTCAATAAATATAACCTATTTGATGACGGATTATCCTTACAATTCGGACTTTCAGCTGGTAAAAGGAAGATTAATCAGAATCCAATTTTTTCTAATGATATATATGAATCCCTTGATCTCGTAACATCTTTTTATCAGTTGGAAGGCAATGGTATATATCAAAACACAACTATCCGAAAGTCTAATTTCAAAAAACGGATAAAATAGCGGAAAAAGTTCAAACCTTTGAGG
>JAQCLE010000099.1 GCA_027592755.1 Bacteroidota bacterium
TTTTAAAATTTACCCGCGACTTTTATTCCCAAATTCTAATTGCAAAACGTGGCAAACATTAAGCATTACAGGATATTGCAACTTTATTCATAAAGGTTCGGATGAGTGTGAATCTTGTCCTTTTAGAAAGAACATATCCAAAAACTCCCGAACACATGCTTCCCCACCACGACGGCTCAACACGACATTGCATAGCTCTTTTATAGCTTCACTGGCATCCGAGGGACATGCTGTGAGTCCCACAGCCTGTACAATATCAACGTCATTTATATCATCGCCTACATAAGCGATTTCATCGTAGGTCAGATTCAGTTCTTTACACCATTCAGTAAGTATTTCCAACTTCGGAGCATTACCTACATAGCATCTTTTTATCTCCATCATTTCAGCTCGTTTTCGAATCATACCGTCAGACATGCTATGGCTGATTATGCCTACATCAACACCACTTTTAATGGTTTTCCTGACTCCTAAGCCATCACGGGCATGGAATTTCTTGAATTGCTCACCGGATTCTGTAATGTAAACACCACCGTCCGTGAGCGTTCCATCTACGTCAAGTATTATCATTTTAATTTTTGAAGCGTCAATCATATTAAATTATGTTTCTTCCGATAGCGCTGGCAATTGCACCAAGACTATCATAAAGTGTTCTAAATTCCTTAAAATTGAGTTGTTGCGAAGCATCTGAAAGTGCTATTTTGGGATTGGGATGACTTTCGATAAGTAGCCCATCAACTCCCATTGCTACACATGCCCGTGTGAGATCGGCGACACCATAAGCATACCCCATAGCATGGCTTGGATCCAAGAATACTGGAAGGTTGATATGTTCTTTCAGGTAGGCGACACCGCATAAATCAAGGGTAAAGCGAGTTTTGGTTTCGAATGTTCTGATTCCCCTTTCGCACAAAATGACGTTTTCATTTCCGCTACAGAGGATAAACTCGGCTGCTTGTACAAATTCCTGAAGGGTAGCCCCGAAGCCCCGTTTGAGTAAAATGGGTTTGCCTGCTTTCCCGCACTTTCTCAAAATGCCCTGGTCATACATTGCTTTGGCACCTACCTGGACAATATCAACATGATCAATAACCTCATCAATGTGAGTAGCATCCCGTGCTTCAGATATTATCTTCAATCCATATTTCTCCCTGACCTTTGATAAAATTTTTAATCCTTCCAAACCCAGTCCCTGGAAAGTATAGGGCGAAGTACGTGGTTTAAAAGAACCTGCTCTTAAGACCGAAATTCCCAAATCTGAAACAAAATCGGCGCATGATTCAATCTGTTGTACTGATTCAACAGAGCATGGCCCGGTAATCACCATCATATTTCGTGAATTTCCACCGATAATTTTTCCCGCAATTGCTATTGGAATTGTATCGGAATTATACTGGCGGCTTGCCAATTGGATATCTGATTCGAAATGGAATGACTCCTCTATTGCATTATTAAAATCACCCTTGATTGCTTTGATTTTACCAGAATTAATCAAAATGAATTTTGATCCCTTTTTCAGACAAATGGAATCGGTTTTTATGGCAATTTCTTCTGCGGTTTTTTGATCAATACTTTCCTTTAAATGAATTATCATAATTACCGGCTAAACTAAGATAAGTATGTCCAATCATCCAAGGTTTTGGAAAGCATGAAGGATTGGTAGCTCAAACGATTTAATTTTGCATGGATGCAAGCTGTCTTATCGTCCTGTCTCGAAGTTTCGGAACGGGGAGGAAAGTCCGGGCAGCACAGAGTACCGTACCCTGGGAAACCGGGGGTGCTGAAGTGGAGACGCTTTGGTAACAGATAGTGCCACAGAAAATATACTGCCCTTGTCCCGAAGTTTCGGGACGGCGGGGTGATGGTGAAAAGGTGGGGTAAGAGCCCACCGCCCTGAGGGTAACTGAGGGGGCATGGTAAACCTTACGGGCTGCAAGATCAAATAAGTCGGCGATCCCTTCGGGGAACAGGCTACTCCCCTGAGCCGGCGGGTAGATCGCGTAGATAAATGATAAGAATTCTCCCGATAGTTCGGGGGGATACAGAACCCGGCTTATAGGCTTGCATTTTTTTATTAGATGTTAGACAGTTAGTTAATAGATGATAAATACAAAAAGACTGTTTTTTATAGTCATGTCATCTAGATAAAATCTAAAAGACTGGGTAATATTATTATCCTTTAACTTGATCATTTTTGTCTAACTGTCTAACTGTCTAACTGTCTAACATCTAATAGTCTTAGCACATGCCCAAAGTATTAATCATTGATGATGAAAAAAGTATCAGATCCACCCTTCGGGAGATACTTGAATATGAAAAATATGAAGTGGAGGAAGCAAAAGACGGTGAAGAGGGTTTAGCGCTATTGCGGAACAATAAATTTGATATCGCTCTTTGTGATATTCAGATGCCCAAGCTGACGGGTATCGAAGTGCTCCAAAAGGTAATCGAGGAAGGAATTGATTGTCCTTTCATAATGATTTCAGCACATGGCACCATTGAGACCGCTGTTGAGGCTACCAAAATTGGTGCATTCGATTTCATTCAGAAACCACCAGATTTGAACAGACTTTTACTCACGGTTAGAAATGGCCTCGACAAATCGACACTTGTAACTGAAACAAAAGTTCTCCGAAAGAAAATTTCCCGCACTTTTGACATCATCGGAGAATCTGAAAAAATAAAAGAAGTAAAGGAAGCTATTAATAAGGTTGCACCAACCGAAGCTCGCGTATTAATCACAGGACCCAATGGTAGTGGAAAGGAATTGGTTGCCCGTTGGATTCATGCTGAAAGTAACCGGTCAGAGGGATCATTGGTAGAGGTGAATTGCGCTGCTATTCCATCAGAATTGATTGAAAGTGAGCTATTTGGACACGAAAAGGGCTCATTCACATCTGCTCATAAACAACGGATTGGTAAGTTTGAACAAGCAAGTGGGGGTACTCTTTTTCTGGATGAGATAGGAGATATGAGTGCATCTGCCCAGGCTAAAGTTCTGAGGGCTTTGCAGGAGAATAAGGTCACGCGAGTTGGTGGCGATAAGGAAATCAAAGTAGACGTGCGGGTAGTAACGGCCACCAACAGAAATTTAAAACAGATGATCAGGGACAACACCTTCAGGGAAGATCTCTATCATCGCTTGAGTGTGATTGTTATTGCAGTGCCTCCCTTAAAAGATAGGAAAGAAGATATTCCTTTGCTTGTAGATAAATTCCTGGTGGATATTGCTTCCGAGTATGGCTGGCCAAAGAAATCGATTTCAAAAGAAGCTATCAAGGAATTGCAAAAAGGAGAATGGACCGGGAATATCAGGGAATTGAGAAATGTGGTTGAACGACTGATAATCATGAGTGGCGATGAGATCACAGCGGATGATGTTAAAAGATATTCCGATCCCGGGTAGTTAGCTACTCAAAACCTGCATTAAAAAGAATAGATTCAACATGGCTGAGGAAAGTAGGTTAAGCCTCATAGTTGATTGATAGTTGGCCAGGCTTGAATCTTTTCGAACTTTAAAATACCACAGCGCGAAATATACCAACGATGGGGTAAGAGCAATTTGAAAAAGAACAAGATCACTGATCTCGAACCACTCCAGGAAGTAGATGACAAATCCTGCATTCGCAATTATAAAAAACACTGCAGTAAAGTGGAACGTGCCTAATACACCCAATTTTCTGCTGATTGTATTATCACCTCGTTTTGCATCCTCTTTGTGCTGATAAATCTGAGTCATTGGGTATGATCCTCCCAAAAGTAATGAACTCAGAATGGCTGGAAACTGAACTTGGATTTCAAATGTTTCAATCAAGGAAACTTTATTTATTCCTACGTAAGCCATCAAAAAAGTAAAATAGCCCTGAAAAAAAAAAGCTGTTATCCATCCTAAAATTGGAAATTTCTTAATGCGTAACGCAGGATGACTGTAGGCTTTTGATGCAAGTCCGTAAGCAAGCAATAGCAACATGAATTCTAGGTTAATAAAAAGGGCCCCAAGTACTAGGGCTATGAAATCAAGCGCCAAAGAAGTGTAGTAAAGCTCCTTTGTTACAACGGGAGGGTTTTTTAGACCACCAATACTTTCTTCATCCTTATCAAAAAATGAATTGTACCCATTGCTGGCCGGATAAAGAAAAAAGTGAAGCAATATAAAAGTTAATGTAGCACCTGTGAGATCAATTGAATTGCTCGTACTCAGAGCAAACAAATAGACCGGTAACAGAAAGAATGAAAAAGGAAACCTAAGGTGAAGAAGCGTTGATTTTTGCATTCAGCCGTTAATTGCTGCTTAATCCATCATTTCCAGTATCAAGTGCCCATTTCCAATCACCGAGAGAATCTTTTTTCCAAATAGAAAGGTAGGTTCCGTATGTAGTTGTATCGGAAGTTTTGAACGTGTAGGTGCCATAAGTATAACCAAGATCTCCCGAAGTTGAGACGTCTCCATCCATTGGTTTCCAGGTTAGATTGAATTTAGAGTCATCAGAGGACATTGCTTTTTTTACTTCCTTTTTCCCAATTATTGGGTATGAATTTGGTCTTAAAAGAACTGCGTTTTCATCTGCAAATTCAAGAAACGCCTGATTCATACCAACAGCTTGAGAACGATTTGAGAATAGGATATCAGCAGATTTAATCTCTTCAAGAACAATTGGCTTACCGGCAAGATCAATACTCTCTGATTTTTTTGAACAAGATGCGATAGACAAAAGGCAGAAAATCAACAGCAATTTCATGATGGGCCACCTTCAAATGTGATAAATAACCCAATATTATGGAGGGTTAATTTGCTAAGGGGAGCACTATAAATATTTTCTTTGGTGCTTAAAAGATTCCTCAGCCCACGTGAGTATCGGAGCTCAACAGCAAATTTAAAGAACTCATAAAAAATATCCGTTCCAACACCAACCTCGAGATTGACATTGAAATTTCGAGTTTCCAGCCTTTCCCGGACGTCGTTTTCGTCTTTGCTACCTGCAGCTTCAATCACAGGACTTGCGCCAATCAAGAGGTACATTCGGTTATTTTTTCTCCTGACAGACCTGTATTTCAATAATATTGGTAGCTCAACTAAGGTAGCATCTTTGGTCTCAGTACGAGTCGTACCATCGGTAAATCTGTATTTAATGTCATTTTCATAAAATGAGACCGTTGGTGTTATTCTTAAACTTAGGTATTGATAGAGCATAAAATCTACGACAAAACCCAACTTGAAACCCGCGTTCATGGCTGGTACAACAGAATGAAGGCTGTCAAAAGATGGTGTTGTAAAAGCCTCATTGTAATCGATTCGATAAAACGATTGATGAGCACCGATTAGGAATCCGTAATGTAACCAACGTTCATCGTATGCTGGAAGATGAAGCTTTCCAAAGTTCATCCCCTGAGACAATGACCGCTGCGACAAGCCACACAGCAGGAAGATTACGAGGATTATTTGACCCCCGTATAAACCGAGCTTATACCTAATGTTAGTGGTTTGCATGTAGTTTTCTTAAAACCAATTTCGGATAGAATCCGGATAAAATCATCGCCATAAGGAAATTCATTTACAGATGCCGGAAGATACGTATATGCCGAATTGTCATTTGAAACAAGCTTTCCTATGATAGGCAATATTGCCTTGAAATAAAAATTGTATATCTGTTTGAAGGGAAAAGAGACAGGTTTCGAAAATTCTAGAACTACCAACTTACCCCCAGGTTTCAAAACCCGAAACATATCATTTAGGCCTTTCTCAAGGTCTTCAAAGTTCCTCACCCCAAAAGCAACGATCACAGCATCAAAGTTATTATCGGGATATTGAATTCTTTCCGAGTCCCCCAATTCGAGCGTAATTATATTATCGAGTCCTCTTTGCTTCAATTTTTTTCTTCCAACCTCGAGCATTCCTTCTGAAATATCTACCCCGATAATCTTTTCAGGATTAAGTTCAAGTGCCTGGATCGCCAGGTCGCCGGTACCTGTAGCAACATCAAGAATTAATTTAGGGTGATCTTCTTGTAACATAGAGATCGCTTTTTTTCTCCATTTGATATCAATACCAAGGCTGAGAAAATGGTTTAAAAAGTCATATTTGCGGCTGATGCTATTAAACATCTCCGCGATCTGTTCTTTTTTACTCGTTTGTTTTTCTTTGTAGGGTAAAACTGTCATAGCCAAAGCGATGCAAGTATAACTCATGGCTGTGAAAAATGTTGAGGTAATAGTTATGAAGGTTAAGTCATCTGAATTCGTAACAAGCAATACTGATTACAGGAAGTGTCCTCCTGCAATCCACCCGGAGTATGCATTTGTAGGGAGATCAAACGTGGGAAAATCTTCATTAATAAATATGCTGACGGATCGAAAGAACCTTGCAAAAATCTCTTCGAGACCCGGAAAAACACAGCTAATCAATCATTATATAATCAATGACTCCTGGTACCTTGTTGATCTCCCGGGATATGGCTGGGCTAAAGTGAGTAAAGAAGCCAAATACAAATGGGAAGTGATGATTCATGATTATTTAATACACCGTGAAAACCTTTGCTGCCTCTTTATTTTAGTTGATTCCCGCCTTGAACCACAAAAGATTGACCTGGAATTTATCCAGTGGGCGGGCGAAAAGGCTATACCTATGGTGATTGTAATGACCAAATGTGATAAGCAGTCGAAAGGGAAAACGTCAAAAAATCATGAACAAGTCAAAAAATCGCTCAAAAACAATTGGTCGAAACTCCCTCAAATAATCGTTAGCTCATCAAATGATAGAACAGGTGGCAAGGAAATCCTTGAGGTTATTCATAATGTAAATGCGACATTTAGCACTAACAATTAGTGTGAAGTCGTATTTTTGCCACTTAAATTAAATCAGTTTTCGAAAATATGGATTTTTCAGAGATAGCATCGGTGGCAGGAAAAAGTGGGTTGTTTAAAGTTTTCAATCCAACCCGGAATGGGTTGATTCTAGAGTCACTCAATGATCAAAGCAAGCTCGTGGTTGGGCCAACTTCGAAAGTATCCATTCTGGCTGAGATATCGATTTTCACAACTTCGACCGATGGGTCTGAGCCTCTTGATAGACTGATGCAAAAAATCTACAAGGAGTTCAAAGATGATATTGGCATCACAGGATCTGCTGACCCTCAGGAATTGAGGGCGTTTCTCAAGCATGTGCTGCCCGAATATGACGATGACCGGGTTTATGTTTCAGATATCAAGAAATTAGTTAACTGGTATAATTGTATAGTAAAACAGCTTCCTGAAATGCTCGTAGAAAAAGAAGAGAAGCCTACGGAAGAGAAGAAAGAGAAGAAACCAAAGAAAACTCAGAAATCTAAGGAAGCAGGAGATGATGCTGCCAAAGAAACCAAATAGTAATCCCAGTACACATGGAAAGGATTGATGCCGAATTGGTCCGACAATGTGCTAACCTTATCTATGAGGATTTTGATCTCAAAACATTTATTGATGAGGAGGATTATGACTCCGTGTTAAATGCCCTAACCAAAGCCATTAAAAACTATCTTGATAGTGATTTAAACAATTTGTTAAATATCCTGTATCGCATTGATATTAATGAAAGTGAGGTTAAGAAAATACTGACTACTGCGCCGCCGGAGGAAATGGCAAAGCAATTAGCTGAAAAAATTCTCCGCCGAGAATTACAAAAAGTTCTCACCCGGCAGAAATACCGTCCTGGCGCTTCCAATTAATCTCAAAAAGTCGACATGAATTTTGATGAGGCTCAAATTCGAATTTATTTTCAAACCCATATTTGCTTATTGATAAGCTAAAAAACCTCAATATATTTGCAGACTTATCGAGAAAGACCGAGGGTGTGGGCCCTATGACGTCTTGGCAACCTTTCCTATTACAAAGGGATTTCGGTGCCAACTCCCACCCAGTCCTCATTTTGAGGATAAGGGGAAGATAAGATGAAAGCCTTCGCTTGTGCTCTCTCTTGATAAGAACTGTTGACAGCAAACCTGTTAACGGGAAGCTTATAACAAATTATGACTTTGAATAAGAGAATGCCGCCACTGCAACTTAGTGGTCTTGAACCTCTGGTAATCACCAGGGAAACTAATTTTATCAATATCGGTGAACGGACGAATGTTACTGGTTCTGCAAGATTTGCAAAACTAATCGCTGAGGATAAGTACGACGAAGCATTATCTGTGGCGCTCGATCAGGTTAGGAATGGTGCTCAGATTCTTGATGTTAATATGGATGAGGGCATGCTGGACGGGGAGAAGGCGATGGTGACTTTTCTCAATTTGATAGGATCCGAACCAGAAATTTGCCGGATACCCATCATGATAGACTCGTCCAAATGGGAGATAATTGAAGCGGGCCTAAAATGCATCCAGGGCAAAGGCGTCGTGAATTCCATCAGTTTGAAAGAAGGCGAAGAGAAGTTTATCGCTCAAGCGAAAAAAGTCAGGTTTTATGGCGCAGCTGTTATTGTGATGGCTTTTGATGAAAATGGCCAGGCCGATACGTATGAACGACGTATTGAAATTTGTAAAAGAACTTATGACTTATTGGTTGATCAGGTCAAATTTCCTCCACAAGACATCATTTTTGACCCTAATATTTTCCCGGTAGCCACCGGGATTGATGCACACAACAACTACGCCGTCGATTTTTTCAACGCTACAACATGGATAAAAAAGAACCTTCCGGGGGCAAGTGTGAGTGGCGGCGTGAGCAATGTCTCCTTTTCTTTTCGTGGAAACAATCCCGTTCGTGAGGCGATGCATTCTGCTTTTCTGTACCACGCGATTAAGGCTGGTATGGATATGGGCATTGTGAATGCAGGGATGATCGATGTTTACGATGAAATCCCGAAAGACTTACTTGAAAGGGTTGAGGACGTCCTACTCAATCGAAGACCAGATGCTACGGAAAGGCTAGTAAATATCGCAGAAGGACTCGTTGGAGTTGAAAAGAAAAAAGAGGAAAATTTGGAATGGCGTAAAGATTCTGTTGAAAAAAGAATTGAACACGCTCTTGTTAAAGGGATTACTGACTTCGTGATCGAAGATACGGAAGAGGCCAGACTTAAATATGACAAGCCAATTGAAGTGATTGAACAGCCGCTGATGGCTGGGATGAACGTTGTGGGAGACTTGTTCGGATCTGGGAAAATGTTCCTGCCGCAGGTGGTCAAAAGTGCACGGGTAATGAAAAAGGCTGTTGCCTACCTGGTTCCTTTCATTGAGGAGGAGAAAATAGCTTCCGGTGTTGCCAGCAAGCCTAACGCCAGGATTTTAATGGCCACAGTAAAGGGGGATGTTCATGACATTGGAAAAAATATTGTAGGTGTGGTTCTGGCGTGCAACAATTATGAAATCATAGACCTGGGTGTTATGGTTCCGGCCCAAAGGATCATTGAAGAAGCAATCAAACATGAGGTTGATATTATAGGTTTGAGTGGGCTCATTACCCCTTCACTTGATGAAATGGTGCATGTGGCAAAAGAGCTGGAAAAGGAAGGATTAAAAATACCTGTGATGATTGGGGGTGCAACAACGAGTCGCATACACACTGCCGTAAAAATAGATCAGAATTATAGTGGTGCCGTTGTACATGTGCTTGATGCATCGAAAAGTGTTCCCGTTGCTGGTGATCTGGCAAATACCAGGACCTTGAGAGGATTCACTGAAAAAACAAAGGCCGAGTATGCATTACTGAGAGAAAATCACGCTAACAGACAATCGGAGAAGAATTACATTCCTCTTGATTTGGCAAGAGAAAACCAGGTAAAAATTGATTGGGAAATTTATGATCCGCCTAAACCAAATGTATTGGGGAATAAAGTTTTCAATAAATATCCATTGGATGAAATAAGAAAATACATTGACTGGACACCGTTTTTCCAAACGTGGATGTTGAAAGGAAAATATCCTGATATTCTTTCTGATAAGGTAATTGGCGTTGAAGCAGCCAAGCTTTATGAGGATGCTCAAAAAATGCTTGATGAGGTAATTACAAATAAGTTACTGACTGCGAATGGAGTTATTGGCATCTATCCGGCTAATGCTATTGAGGATGATGTGGAAGTTGGGAATCCTAAGAACCCGGAACAGATGATTACTAGTTTCCACTTCCTTCGTCAGCAGGGGAAGAAAGGTCAAGATATTCCAAATATCAGTCTCGGTGACTTCATTGCACCTAAGGCAACAAGGAATCAAGATTATATAGGAGGTTTTGCCGTCACTACTGGAGTTGGTATAGAAAAATTGGTGGAAAAATTTGAAAAAGATCATGATGATTACAACATAATAATGATCAAATCCCTTGCCGATCGCTTGGCTGAAGCTTTTGCTGAATTGATGCATGAAAAAGTGAGAAAAGAGCTGTGGGGTTATGCTTCAGGTGAAACTTTGTCAGCAGGCGAATTGATCAAAGAGCGTTATTCGGGCATCAGGCCTGCACCTGGTTATCCTGCTTGCCCGGATCATACAGAAAAACGAATTCTTTTTGATTTATTGGAGGTTGAAGAAAACACAGGTATAAATCTTACCGAATCCTTTGCAATGTATCCGGCGTCATCAGTAAGTGGTTTTTATTTTTCCCATCCTGAATCCAGATATTTTGGTTTGGGGAAAATTGGTAAAGACCAGGTGGTAGAATACGCTGAACGAAAAGGAATGAAAATTGACGAAATTGAGAAATGGCTTGCACCTAATTTGAGTTATGATATATAGTTGTTTAGGTTGGCGGGTATAGGAGTGTTTAAGTTGAAAATGAATAGAGACAAGTGAATATATGGCGAAGGTCGAAACATTAGAATGTTGAAAATCTGAAATTGTCATTTATTAATAAAGATCATTAATGCGATTTAATTTTATTAATCAAGAAAACTAAACATCAAACATTAGGACGGATAAAGTACCTGAAGAAAAAGATCAAATGAATAATAAAATCACACCTCAACACCTAAGCATTTGAACACATTATAAAATGAAAGTAACAGAGCATATAAAAAACGCAAAAGGGACACTCTTTTCACTTGAGGTTCTACCTCCTTTAAAGGGTTCGAATATTGAAACCATTTTCGAACATATTGATCCGTTAATGGAATTCAAGCCACCCTTTATTGACGTGACCTATCACCGGGAGGAGTATGTCTATAAAAAGAGAGAGAATGGGCTTCTCGAAAGGAGTACCACAAAGAAGCGTCCCGGTACAGTTGGTATATGCGCCGCAATCAGACATCGTTACGGGGTGGATCCGGTGCCACATATGATATGTGGAGGTTTTTCGAAAGAAGAGACAGAGAATGCATTGATTGATCTTGACTTCGTTGGGATTGACAATGTACTTGTGATCCGAGGTGATTCTATTAAAAATGAACCGAGGTTCGTACCTGAACCCGATGGAAATGAATATGCGCTCGATCTGTTAAAGCAAGTTCATAACATGAACAACGGTATTTACCTCGATGAGGATTTAACAAATGTTTCACCTACAGATTTTTGTACAGGAGTTGCCGGGTATCCTGAAAAGCATTTTGAAGCGCCAAACATGAAAGGCGACCTGAAACATCTGAAAGAAAAAGTTGATGCAGGTGCTGGTTATATTGTTACCCAGATGTTTTTTGACAACCAGAAGTACTTCTCGTTTGTTGAGAACTGTCGCGACATTGGCATAGATATTCCTATTATCCCGGGATTGAAGCCAATTACGTCTTTAAGCCAGATCAGCACGTTGGCCAGGCTTTTTCATATTGATATTCCGGAAGAACTGGTTCACGAAGTGGAGAAGTGTAAGAATAATGCCGAAGCAAGACAGGTTGGTGTCGAATGGGGGATTCAACAATCAAAAGAATTAATGGAATATGGTGTACCCGTTTTACATTATTATTCGATGGGAAAATCCGAGTCTGTTTTCAAAATTGCCAAAGAACTGTTTTAGGGTTTACCGCTGAGCAAATAAATGTGCAAATTTTGCTAATTATTGGCGTTATTTAGCGCTCAATTTTTATAATCTATCCCATCCTGTTCTAATATGACTTCACGTAGAGATTTTATTATTCAATCAGGCTCAATTGCAGTTGGAACTGCTTTGTTTCCTTCCTGCCTCAATACCTCAAAGAAAGTGGATGACCACGGTCTTCAGTTGTATACTTTTCGTGATCAGATGGCCAACGATGCGATCGGTACGCTGAAGCAAATCGCTGAAATTGGTATCAAGCAAATTGAGAGCGCCCGCAGCGCAAAGGGGCATTACTACGGGTTGAAGTCGACTGAAATGAGAGATGTTTGCGCTGATCTTGGTATGACTTTAAGAAGCGGCCATGTCCACCTGGATGATAACTTCCAGCAAACAATGGATGAAGCGGCAGAGGCAGGACAGGAATACCTGGTTTGCTCATCAATGCCAACCAACGGACAAACTGTAGACAACTATTTAGCTACAGCGGAGGCTTTTAACAAAGCAGGTGAAGATTGCAAGAAAATGGGTTTGAAATTCGGATATCACAATCATGAATATGAATTTGAATCTGAGAATGGTCAGGTTTTATATGATGTTCTTTTAGACAACACCCAAGGTGATCTGGTCCATTGGGAACTTGATCTTGGCTGGGTAATAGTAGCAGGGAAAGATCCTCTCGACTACTTTAAAAAGTATCAGGGTCGCTTTCCACTGTGGCATTTGAAGGATATGAACATGACCGAAAAAGTGAGCACAGAATTCGGTAAGGGAGGTTTGGATATTGTTGCTATGTTGAACAATCGGGAACAATCGGGGGTAAAATATATTTTCATCGAGCAGGAAGAATACGCCAGTACGCCACTCGAAAGCATGTCATTCAACGTTGCTTACTTGAACAGGCTGGAATTATAACATAAACTATATTCAGCAATTTGGGTTGGTTGATTCTGCGAATTTCATAAATTCACAATATGACTCAAAGAATCATTAAAGTAATATTAGGACTCATTTTTTTGGCGTTTACCTTCGTGCAGTACAACGACCCCGATCCATTTTTATGGATTCTCGCTTATGGGCTGGTATCCGGCATTTTGTTTTACGGGGCATTTAAGCCGACACCAAAAAAGTTAACGCTCATTGTTTTAGTTGTCATCGGTGGATTTTCAGTAACCTTAATTCCGGGGTTTTTCGAGTGGCTCAGTTTGACAGACAAACAGGAAATATTTGGTGAGATGGTTTATAAAAAGCCGTATTTGGAAGAGACACGCGAATTTCTGGGTTTATGGATGGCATGGTTCAGTATTTTTTTTATACACAAGAATTCTTAGGAAATCAGAGACTTCAAACCGTGGAATAAGATTTTTTTTACTTCAAAAAGACAATATTTGAATTCGCCAAATTCCAATTCAAGTCCATCTAATCCCTTTATTTTTGGCAACCTACCAAAGGTGCATTTCCAACCTTAAAGCAAACCTATAAGTGAAACTTAGCACAATCGACATTCTGATTATACTGGCTTATTTGAGCAGTATCATAGTGATTGGCTTTGTAATGAAGAAAAGAGCTGAAAAGAATAAAGCGGCTTACCTTCTCGGTGGCAATGAATTGCCCTGGTACATGCTTGGTTTATCAAATGCCTCGGGTATGTTCGATATTTCCGGCACAATGTGGCTGGTTACGCTCACATTCGTTTATGGCTTAAAAAGCATCTGGATACCCTGGCTTTGGCCTGTGTTTAACCAGGTCTTTTTAATGATTTTCTTATCCATCTGGCTGAGGCGTTCCAATGTTACAACGGGCGCTGAATGGATACAAACGAGATTTGGCACAGGAAAGGGAAGTATTCTGTCTCATAAAGTTGTCGTCGTTTTTGCTCTGATTATGGGCTTTGGTTACCTGGCCTATGGCTTTGTGGGAATCGGGAAATTTATCGAAATCTTCATCCCATGGGAGTCTGTTTCAATGTATGTTCCTTTTGACCTCACACCGGAATATGTCCCGCATTTTTATGGAGTAATATTCACATTAATCGCCACTTTTTATACAGTGCTGGGAGGTATGAATAGTATTGTTTGGGCGGATGTTATTCAATACCTTATCATGACAGTTGCAGCAATTGCAATAGGTGTAATCGCCATGAATGCCCTGACAACATCAACTCTGGCAGTTCCGGACGGATGGATGAGTCCCTGGTTTGGCTGGAGGCTTGACCTTGATTGGACGGGAATAATCAATGAGGTAAACGGAAAAATTGAAAGCGATGGATTTTCTTTGTTTACCATCTTTTTCATGATGATGCTTTTTAAAGGGGTATTGGTGAGTATGGCGGGGCCTGCTCCGAATTATGACATGCAGAAAATCCTGGCTACAAAATCACCCAAGGAAGCAGCCTTGATGAGTGGGTTTGTCTCTGTGGTTCTTATGCCCATCCGATATTTCATGATCATTGGGTTTGCAGTGCTTGGCCTGCTTTACTATGACCAACTCGACCTAATGGTTGGTGGGCAAATAGATTTTGAGCAAATCCTTCCCTCGGCAATTAGTGAATTGAAGTAGGCACTTAATAAATACAGATCACTTTGTAAGGACATGGCTTGTGGTCAACCATTTTA
>JAQCLE010000100.1 GCA_027592755.1 Bacteroidota bacterium
TGAATCCCTTCTGGTGTCACTAAAAAGACATTTCAAAATATTTGGAGATTGATTTGTTTCGAAAAACTTACTTAATTATACTTACAAAGTAATTTTTGTTATATCATTATTATACGTTAATTTGGCTAAACTAAAAGATATGATTATGAAGAAAGTTTACTTAAGATCCACATTCTTTCTGGTGGCAGTATCAGTGATCCTGATTTCATGCAGGGAGGAATTCGATCCCAATTTTAGAGAGGTGCCTATTATCAATAATGCACCAGAGTTTTCCGATGACATTGGAGAGATATTTTTCGGGCTACCTGATGGGATGGGGGAAATTGAAATGGCAAATTTTGTCTCAGACCCTGAGGGTGATCCTCTTGCCTTTGTCGCAAGCAGCAGCAACGAGTCAGTGGTCACCGTTGAAGTAGCTGGTTCAAGGCTGGATTTGACATTCCATAGCCTCGGATCCTCCACTATTTCATTTACTGTCACCGATGGACAGGCGGATGACAAGGGAGTCCAACACTCACTTTCAGGAACTTTCACGGTAACTATATTGGAAGAGGCTCCGGATGAAGACTAGGCGTCTCCTATCGAATCAATTCTAAAATTATCATTTAATTCAATTGAACATGAAAAAAATTATACTAAATATTTTAATTCTTGTGTTTGTTTTTGGAAGTCAACAAGCATTTTCGCAGAATGCAATCAGCGGAAATGTCACCGATGATGGCAATGAAGGACTACCTGGCGTCAGTATCATAATAAAAGACTCTAGCCAAGGCACGTTAACGGATGTTGACGGTAATTTCAATTTATCTGTACCAGACAATAATGCAGTTTTGGTTTTCAGTTATATTGGGTTCGAATCCCAGGAATTAACTGTAGGAAATCAGACCTCTTTTAATATATCGATGAGGCCCGACATTGCTCAGCTTGAAGAAATCGTAGTGGTTGGTTATGGTACTCAGAGGAAAAGGGATATAACCGGGGCCGTTTCAGTCGTTGATGCTGAAGAAATGGCTAAAAGCCAGTTTGTGAGCATCACTGACAGATTACAAGGTCGTGTCGCGGGCGTTTCGGTGAATACTACCGGAGAGCCCGGTGTTAAAGGTGACATCAAAATAAGAGGTACCGCATTCTTTGGTGATAACAATCCACTTTTTGTAATTGACGGTATTCTTACCGATGATAGCCCGAACCTCAACCCAAATGATATTGAGTCAATCCAGGTGCTGAAAGATGCATCTTCTGCAGCAATTTATGGTTCGCGTGCGGCGAATGGTGTTGTCGTTATTACCACAAAGAAAGGCACAAGCGGGACACCGAGGATCACTTTCTCCAGTACTGCAGGCCTGTCCTCCTTAACGAGAACAATTGATGTAATGAACAGTGCAGAGTATGCACGTATCAGCAATGGGGCATCAGATTACAGCGGGTCTGCACGACAAGATGAAACGGACGTCCTGACGGGGATAGATACTGATTGGCAGCAGGAAGTTTTCCAGGATAATGCACTTTTCCAGGACGTCAATGTTAGCATACAGGCAGGAGGAGAAAAAAGCAAAGTGTACTTCTCACTGAACAATACTTACCAGGAAGGTGTAATTAAAGGTCCTCTTTTTGACAGGGTCGGTACCAGATTAAATACTGAATACACGGTGATTAAGGGCCTGACTATTGGTCAAAACCTCACGATAAGCAGGGCGCGAAACAGTGGTGAACCCAATCTTAAGGGCTCCGGTGGAATAGGTAATCGTCCTGTGATTAGCAATACTATCAGCATGCTCCCTATTATACCCGTATTGGATCCTTCTAAAACCAACGGTTACGGTCATGGAGTTCCGGGAGTGGCAACCTCGTTCGGTTTCAATCCTATCGGGATTCAGGAAGTTACAAGAAACCAACGGGAAAACACCCGGGTATTAGGCAATCTTTACCTGGATTATGAAATTATTGAAGGTCTGAATTATTACTTCAGCGCTGGAGTCAATTCAACCTTTTTTCATAACAAAAACTGGCAAAAAGGTGGGCAAATCAGGATGACCACCACGCATCAATCTGGCTTGACCGAAGCCCGGGGTGAATCGCGTGAAACATTTATTGAGAACCGCCTTACCTATCGTAAGAGTATTGGGGACCACAGGTTTACCGCCATGGCTACTTATACCGAGCAAGATCTTCTTGCTTCAAGTCAGGAAACTATAATAACCGGAGGTTTTGATGCTGCCGTTCCATTTTTTCAGATCAGTGCCACCACTGCTCCCCCCAATCAAATTATTTCAAGCGGATTCGAAGATATTGCAACAATTCGTTCAATCCTCGGGAGATTTACTTACAGCTTTGCAGATAGGTATTTGTTCACTGCAAACATCAGACGTGATGGCAACTCCAAATTTTCTGAAGGAAATCGTTGGGGTACTTTCCCTTCAATATCAGCAGGTTGGAATCTTACCAACGAATCATTCTTTAATGTCGCGGCAATTTCCAATTTGAAACTGAGAGTTGGTTATGGGCAGGTTGGTAATGCCAGTTTAGACAACTTCCGATTCCAGCAGCTGATACGCACTGCGTCAATTGGTGGTGTGAATTATAACCTGGGTCCTTCAAGTACTCAGGTTATAGGAGCAACTGCCGGTGATATCGTGAATCGCGATATTCGATGGGAGATATTGAAAGAGACCAACATTGGACTCGACCTGGCCCTTTTCGATGGCCAATTGGAGTTTATTGGCGATATTTATTTTGGTAAATTGGAGGATTTGTTGACCGAAGTACCAATTCCAATTTCGGCAGGTTTCGGTGGACAACCTACCGTAAATGCCGTTTCGATGGATAGGAATGGTTGGGAAATTGCAATGACTTACAGAAAAATTACCGGAGACTTTCAATTCGCCATAACAGCCAATGCCTTCCATACGAACAATGAAGTAACCGCACTCCCTTTTGGTGTTAACGAATTTCCAGGAACTAATTCCATCTCTAGAATAGGAATTCCTCTCGGTCAGCTGTACACACCCATTTATGAGGGCATATATACACAAGGGGAAATAGACGCCCTGGATCCTACCTTTACCATTAACGGAGCTCCTCCTTTGGCAGGAGATGCCAAGTATAGGGATATTAATGGCAGAGATGACGAAACCGGAGAATTGACTCCCGGTGCGGATGGTTCGGTCAGTTTCGATGACGACCGTGCCCTTGTTGGGAACCCTATACCGGACGTACAGTATGGATTGAACTTCAGTGCCACATACAAGAATTTTGATGCGACCATCTTTTTCCAGGGAGTTGCCGGACGAGATGCTTATAATTCAATATATGACAATCTAAATACTAATCTTTCATCAAATTTTACTTCGAATTTCAATCCGGCGAACCTTGGTGGCACCGATCCTAATTTTGACGCAGGTGGATTCGAAAACGGAAACATGTGGAACAGCACAAGGTTTATCGAAAATGGTGGATATCTCAGACTTAAAAATCTGCAAATTGGATACACCATTCCCTGGGATAAAGTATCTAACCTCCGCGTATATGTGAGTGGTCAGAACCTCTTTACCATTACAGATTTCAATGGTTTGGATCCGGAATTTAGTGGTAGTGTCTTTGCACCTGGAGTAGATCCAATAGGATTTCCCAATGTAAGAATCCTAAGTACTGGTTTTAGCCTTACATTCTAATTTTTATTTACCTGTTAATTAAAATGATTATGAAAAAAATATATAAGCGAATTCTTCCACTGAGCATGATATTTTGCTTGCTGGCGTGTGCCGACTTGGATCTTGTTAATCCGAATGCGGCTACAGAAGACAGTTTCTGGCAAACTGAACAGGACCTCTACCAGGGAGTGATAGCAACATACGACTATTTGCAGGCTACTTTTGATGAGGGATCTTATGGCCTGGAGTTACGGGTATTTCCCCAGCTGTTGTCGGATGAAGGTACCAATGAAGCGCCATGGGAATTTAATGATCTCGCACGTTTTGTACAGGATGACCTCAATATGTTCGGAAATATCTATACCGGAGGCTACCGCATGATTGGCCGTGCATACCAGGTCATTGACCGGGCAGAGGGAATCAGTGGCAGTCAGGTACTCCGATTGGTTGCTGAAGCCAAATTCTTTGTTGCTTTAGGTTACTATAATCTGCTTACCGGCTTCGGCGACAGAATTCCATTTGTTGATAGAATTCAAGGTGCTGATGAAAAGCCAATGCCTGCTACGGCCGGTCAATTATGGGCGATGATAGAAACTTATCTGACCGACGCTATACCAGCTCTACCTCTCGCTTCCGAAGTGGGTGTATTGGACTATGGGCGGATTTCCAAAGGATCTGCTCAGACCCTTCTTGCAAAAATATATTTGCAACAAGGTAATTATACTGCAGCAGAGCCATTATTAGCCGCAGTGGTTAATTCCGGACAATATCAGTTACTGGCAGATTTCAGTGAGAACTTCCGGGAGACAGATCAGGTCAATCCGGAAGCTGTCTTCCATGTTAATTTCTTGCACAATGGAATTGAGGGTGAAACTGATAATAGTGCACACTGGAGATTCAATAGTCCTTCGGAAATTAAAGGACATTATGGTGATGTACAGTCAACCAATTTTGTACTGAATTCTTTTTTACAGGAACTTGATGCCGATGGTAATCAGGATCCTCGCATGGACAGGACTCTATTTTGGGAAGGCAGTTCCCTATTGATGTATGGTTTGACCCACGCCGGTTGGATAAGCGCCGCTGAACCAGCTAATCCGGATGTAAACCATGGTTACTATAAATACAACGAATCAGAGTTCGTAGGGTCTTCACAGGATGCCTTGAGAAGTGATGGTGGGATTGATTTTTTGGTATGGCGCTATGCCGATGTGTTGTTGCTCTACGCGGAGACATTGAACCAAAATGGCAATACTGCAGCAGCTTACCAGTATGTTGATGAAGTAAGAGTCCGGTCCAACATGAGTCCTTTATCAGTTGTGGCACCTGGATTATCGCAGGCGGACTTCCTGCAACAAATCAAGCATGAAAGATTAATGGAATTGGCGGGAGAGGGCATTCGCTGGTTCGATCAAAAACGTTGGGGCGATTATGGTCCATCAGCTTCTGGTGATCACTTTATTCCATCTACCGGAACTAGTGTAGCTGGAGATCCAAATTTTAATGACCCAATTACAGGGAAGGGTTTCACCGTAGGCCAGGATGAATTGTTTGCTATTCCTCAAAATGAACTTGATTTGAATCCGAATCTGATTCAAAACCCCGGGTACTAAGGCAGCGGATAAGCAACACATCAATAGTTGGAGAGTTATTTAATTTAAGTTTAAAAGGGGTGAGTTAATCACCCCTTTTTATTTGCATATGGAATTTAAAAATAAGACTGTACTAATTACAGGGAGTAGTTCTGGTATTGGCCAGGGAAAGCCAGGGCTTTTGCTGAGGAAGGAGCAAAAGTTGTTCTTGCCTCCAGGATAAACTGGCTAATGAAGCATTAGTTAATGAAATTAAATCCAATGGTGGAGAAGCCATCTTTGTGGTCACCGATGTTTCCAAAACGAAGGATGTCGAAAGGATGGTAGAAACCGCAGAGAAGAACTATGGCTCTATCGATATTGCTGTTAACAATGCTGGTATAGAAGGAACCCCGGGAATCAGGACAGCAGATTTTGTAGAAGATGTTTGGGACGAAGTGATGGATATTAATTTGAAAGGCGTATGGCTTTCCATGAAATACGAAATACCGGTGATGCTGAAAGCTGGTGGAGGTAACATTATTAACATATCATCATTGGCTGGGTTAAAAGGAAGGGGAGCTGGAACGGCGTACCAGCTCAAATTTGGTGTAGATCAAAAAGCGACAATAAAAAAATGGCATGCAACGCTAATTGTAGAGTTATACGCATATTAAACGTTTAAATCTACCGATATGTCAAAGCGAGAATGCCTGGAATGTGGGAAAATTATTGAGGGTAGAGTAGATAGAAAGTTTTGTTCTACATATTGTAAATCAGCCTATCACAATGCTCTCAATAGTGACAAAGAACCAAAATCCGTGATTCTTAACTATTAAGAACTTCCAGACCACGGGGTATGGGGTATCGGATTGTAATGAAATGGTCTGTGAGTCACAGACCAGTGTAACCAAAGGAATGTCAGATCATAGGGTGATTCCGCGCTAATACAAACACTATAATGTTATAATATAATCAATAAATATTTAGATTATAAAATATTTTGTAGAAATTCAACCACATTATGATGTTATATGGAGTTGTGAAGGAATGGCTGGGGAGGGGTTTTCAATTGGTAGGGAGGGAGCTCAATGAGACTCTTCACTTATTCATTTCCTTGAGAAGTTTCTCAATAGGTCGTAAATGCTAATACCGAGGCCGTGAGCGAGTTTGAATAGGGTTCCCAGGGTTGGTTGACGCAGGCCACGCTCCATGTCGGAGATCATACGCAATGACAGGCCGGATCGATCACTTAAATCATGTTGAGTGAGGGAGCCTGAAACACGGAGTTCTTTTAACGTGCTTGCAAAATTCTTATTTAATTCCCGTAAAAAGTCTGGATCGTGGACAGCTTTCATGGGATAATTTTGTTTTGCCCTTGCCAGTGAAGCTGCATAATCTAATGATCCATTTGAGAGATGAAGTACAAAACGAATAGTTGAAGAAAACCAATGAAATTCTCATAGTAACTAAACTATGTATCCCATTGCTAAATATAGCAAAGTTGCTATAAATATCAGACATGTCTGTTTCCCACTTTTGATGGGTGCATAAAATCAGGGATGAGAAGGTTTTAAAAATCTTTGGTGAGAATCTTCGAAAGGTCAGAAAGGGAAAAAGGCTAACCCTGGAGGCCCTTGCATTCAAATCTGATATAGCTTTTAGTTCAATAGTCAGAATCGAGCAAGGACAATTGAATACTACCATATGTACGGTAATAAGGCTTGCTGGAGCATTGGAGGTTAAGAAAAGTGAGTTATTTGAGTTTTAGTTGTGGGTAAAATTCGTTTTTAGCATTGACCATTATCCATTAAAGAATAGTAGCCATCAATGGTAATAATCAAATGATCCAGGATGTATATATAGGAACCTTGCTCCATTATTCAATTTCTCGGTTAGCTGGATGTCGGCCTGAATTGGTTTTAGATCAACACCGTTATATGGGGGACGATAGTTGCAGAGTTAGTAGTGGAAAAAATATTCTCCTTGAGATTTGATGTGTTGGAGTTGGAGCGTCATAAAATCAAAAAGGAGTTACTGCCAGGATGCCCAAACGTAGAGAAAAGTATTGAAATTATGGAGTCGCATTTCTTTGCTCATAAGTGTTGATCCCAATTGTCCGTAAAAGGGTTCTTGATGTATCAAGTAAGTTTTAGGTAATAAAGAAAAGTTGTAAAAAAAGCTGTCTTTTCTGGGAAAGGTGGCTAAAAGACAATTTTCATCGTCAAGTGTTGACAAATGATTTAAATATTCAGTGCTTTTATCCAAAATGGACCAAATAATAACATTTTCGGCCTCTCTCTGTTTCCCAATAGTTTCCCAATAAAAAACACTTGCAATTTTTAGATTGTAAGTGCTTGATTATCAATGCGGAACGGACGGGACTCGAACCCGCGACCTCCTGCGTGACAGGCAGGCATTCTAACCAACTGAACTACCGCTCCAGTATCTCAAACATTCATTCGGATCTGTATCTCCGCAGGCATTCCCCGCCCGAACGTGCCGTTCGGTACGGGCGGGTAACCAACTGAACTACCGCTCCTTAAAATGTGTCGCAAAGATAGATATTAATGGAAAACAAAAAAGTAGTTACAAAAAAAGGCCGGCTTCAGCCCGACCTTTTCGATAAAATAAATTTTTGACTGCTATAAATAGAGTTTTTTGTCAATAGACCACGAATCACCATACAGGCGAAGGGTATATAAATTTGATTCTAGATTCAAATCCTTTCTACTAAGGGATATATTTTTATTACTGTTCAATCTGCATGATTGAACAAGGTAAATCCTTCCATCATTATCCGAAAGGGTGACCAGGTAATTTCCATCTTGTGAATTAGGAGTTGAAATTAGAATCTCATCCTTGTTTGAATCAACGTTTAAGCTTAGCGGACCTTCATGATTGAACAATGGCGTGATGTTTTCACTCTCAGGTGTCATCTCACCATTAAGTCGATAATAAGACAAACCGAAGTTTGGGTTATTGTCAACGAAGGTATATTTCGAACTTGCTCCGTTTTGCTCGAATTGTTCAACAGCAACGAAATTATTCCCATCCGTGGATTTTTCAAGCGTCAACTGGCCCGAGCCTTCGTATGCTGTTATCCAGGTGATGAATGCCACATCATCAATCATAAAGGCATCAAAACTCCTGATACTAGCTACTTGCGCGGGTTGATTTGAATTATTGACCTTCACATGTGCAAAGGAAAGTAGTATTGCCAAACCGGTAACGACACCAGCGACAACCATAACTGATTTTAAACGAATATTTTTCATACATAATCTTGTTTAACAATGTTCTAACGTTTTATGAAGAGCTTTATTTTATTCATTAATACTTATACAATATTTATTTCCAAGACCCTCATATTTCAGTACATCTCTTAGTCATATTTGGTTGTTAGTGCTTTTAATAAATAACCTACTATGCCGAAGATTATATTTAAATTTGTAATTCACCTTTGAATCAAATATGCTCCTGGATTTCGAAAAGCCTATTGCTGAATTAGAAGGCAAGATTGAGAACATTAAGAAAGTAGCCGAGGAAAATGGTGTAAATGTTTCCGACGCCACCAAAACTTTAGAAAGGAAGTTAGCCAAGCTGAAGCAAGAAATATTCAGTAACCTGACCAGGTGGCAAAGGGTTCAGTTATCCAGACATCCGGACAGGCCTTACACATTGGATTATATCTATGAAATTACCGATGAGTTTATCGAATTGCATGGTGACCGGACTGTAAAAGATGACAAAGCCATGGTAGGAGGTTTTGCCACTATCGCCAATCAATCCGTCATGATTATTGGTCAACAGAAGGGCAGGAATACAAAGCAGCGACAATCCAGGAACTTTGGCATGGCTAATCCTGAGGGGTACAGAAAAGCCCTTAGGCTAATGAAGCTTGCTGAAAAATTCAATAAACCAATTGTTACTTTAATCGATACTCCCGGGGCTTTTCCGGGCATTGAAGCGGAAGAAAGAGGACAGGGGGAAGCAATTGCAAGGAATCTCAAGGAGATGTTCATGCTTAAGGTTCCCGTAATTTGCATCATTATCGGTGAAGGTGCCTCCGGTGGAGCTTTGGGAATCGCCATTGGAGACCGTGTGTTGATGATGGAAAACACGTGGTATTCGGTCATCTCACCGGAGTCATGTTCTTCAATACTATGGAGAAGCTGGGATTATAAAGAGCAAGCCGCGGAAGCCCTCAGGCTTACAGCTGATGATATGCTGACTAACAAACTTATTGACGGGATTATTAAGGAACCCATAGGTGGGGCCCACAAGGACGTAGCCGTGGCATCAGCGGAATTGAAGAAGAGCATTATAGAACAGTTGAGAGTGCTAAAAAATATCAGCCCCGAACAGAGGATTACCGAACGCATTGAAAAATTTTCTTCAATGGGGGTCGTAACTGAACTTTCGTAAATACAGATGAAGTTAGGTTTGGTTCTTTCCGGTGGAGGTGCAAGAGGCATCGCTCACATAGGTGTTCTCAAGGCATTTGAAGAGAGAGGCATTTCCTTTGATTATATTTCAGGAACCAGCGCCGGTGCCATAGTTGGTTCACTTTATGCCTATGGATATACTCCAGATAAAATACTGCGGATTGTTCGGGATATCAGTGTGCTGAAACACTTGCGGCCGGCGCTTAATTTGAAGGGATTCATCAAAATGGATGGAGTAGGGGAGATATTGATGGAATACATGCCTGAAAATTCATTTGATAGTCTCAAAAAAGAGCTCACCATTGCTGCGACCAATATCAACACGGGCAAAGTGCATTACTTTGATTCCGGAGATTTGGTTAAAGCCGTTTTGGCCTCGTCATGTATTCCGGTGATTTTTCATCATGTTACTATCAATGGGATTGATTACGTTGATGGAGGAATTACCAACAACTTACCTCTGGAACCAATCCAGGATAAATGCGGGTTTATTGTCGGCTCTCATACCAATTTCATTGGCGATGATTTTCATGACCTTAACATGAAATCGCTTATTGAGCGGACGATGCTCATTGCCATCAGTGGTAACGTGTATCACAAAAAGAGCAAGTGTGATCTGTTTATTGATCCTCCAGGCCTGTCAAAATTCAATGGATTTGATCTCCGGAAGGCACAGGAAATCTATCAAACGGGATATGATTTCACCCATGATTTATTGGAGAACTATTCTTTGCCTTCTGGATTGCCCGGAGAAGCTGGATTGCCCTCCCGAAATGAACTAGGGACAAGCCCGCCGGCCGGCGAGGCAGGTCGGGCAATGACAAAAGGGGACAGGGCAATGACAAGGGGTAGCGCAGCTCAATGGCAGAGGCGAGCGGGCAATGACGAGGGAGTTTAATAGTACTGATGGAACGAGATCAATTCAAGGCACAAAAAAAAGGCTGCCTAAGGCAGCCTTTTTTGATGTTAATTATTCTTCTAAAAATTAAATCTCTCCTGCGATGATAAAACCAATTTTTAGAAAGGTTTGCGAAAAGAACGACCAGGTTGTATTCTCCGCTTCTAATGCAGGCAAACCAGGCCCCGGGTATTTCGCATTCCATGTATAGATCATGGATACTGGAATGGTCTCTATGCCAGCGTAAACACCCGGTATGATATAAATATCAATTCCGGCTACCGCCTGACCACCTAGTCCTCTCTGAAGTGTAGAACGTACGCCCACATCGTAGATTAAACTACCCTCAGGTACGAAAAATCCATCGATAACGGGAGAAGTACTGGGGCCTCCCGCACTTCCTCCACTTACATACCCTGGGTAATACTCCGTTCCACTGTAGAAACCTTCAGTGTAAGATGCCCCCGATGTACTTACAAACACAGCCTGACTTGAGTAATCAATGGTAGGATCGTATTGCGAATTCCTGACAAAATTAAAATTAAAATTTGCCCCTACGTATGGAAACAACCGATCAAACAGCGGTGAAGGGAAATGATACTCTCCACCAATATTTAAAAAGGTTTGAACGTTGTTTTCAGCGATAACCGAACCATACTGAGATATCCAGGCAGCATTTGGGCTATTAGGATCATTACCAGGCACAAACTGCTCGCTACTGTTATTGATATAAAAGTATTGAACATTTTGAAATGCCGGGGTATTTCTTGTAATAGCCCCACCACTTACTTTCACAGCAATAACATCAGTGATGAAATAGCGCACTTCACCACCAATAATATTCCCGGAGTCATTAAACTCGGAAACTGTACCGGCAGAAGGTGCCCTTCCGGAAACCGTCCAGTTAATATTATTAGCGGGAGCGGGCGGAGGACTGTCTGCAGTCATGAATTGCGAACGTCCAAACTTTATGGCACCGGTAATGGTCCCTTTTTTCGCACCGTATTCTTTACCACCATCGTCCTCATCCTGGGCATAAGCGAAACTTATACCCACGAGTAAGGCAATGGTTAATATTATATGTTTTTTCATAATCTTTTTCTTTAGGATTTATACAAATTGTTTAGTTAAGAGAATGGGAAACTTCCCATTCTCCATATACCTAAAGTTATGACTATCCTAATGCCGCCAGATAAAGAGCGAAGTATTGATTTGCTGCTTCTTGCAGCGCATCTCTCTCAGCGATCAAAGCGTTTAGATAATTGGTCTCAACAACAATTTTGGCATTCAATTCTGTTTCACTGATTACATTATCAGCAAGAGCATCTTGTGTTGCCTCAATCTGTGCCTTCAAGGTTTCAATTTCGTCTGTAAGCGTTTCGATCTCTATTTTAACAGGCTCAGACTCAGCCGCTTCCATAACAACACCACCGTCAATGTAATCTCCAAGAACTAAGATAACTGCTTCAAGTTCCGAGATCATAGCGTCATTGGCAGCTATCTGCGCTTCATTAGCGTCTACTGCATCTGCAGCAGCATCAGCAGCGGTTTGTAAACCAGCAAGCGCTAAAACAGCGGCGTCATAGTCTGCCTGACATGCGGCAATGAGGGCTGTTATTTCAGCAGTATCCTCAGCAGCCGTTGCAACGGCATTCTGAGCTTCGATTAAGTCCGCTTCGAGTCCAGTGTAATTATCTGGATCAGCTGGATCACCGGTGCCATCATACGCACCTATTTCCGCTATTTTGGCAGTAACTAAAGCTTGAGTACCAGTATCATCCGATGGATCCATATTGCCTTGATCATCTAATACCAAAGCTGATGCAGCATCGAACTCAGTTTGAGCTGTCCCCTTGGCAGTAGTAGCGGCATCCGAAAGCGCAGTAGCGTCATTTAACGCAACTTGTGCTGCATCTCGTGCCGCAAGTTCGGCTGAAGCATCGGCAAGAGCCAACTCAGTGACAACATCAGCTTCCTTTTCAGCAAGGATAACTAACTCAGCATCAAGCTCATCTTGTGCAGTATCAACCGTAGCTTGTGCAGCATCAGCAAGATCCTGGGTACCAGTCCCAACATCATTTATTGCTGCTTCTGCATCGAAAACAGCAGTTATTGCTGTAGTCTCTGCAGTTTGCGCATCGGTTACAGCCTGGTTGGCATCAGCCAGGATACTTATATCGTCAAAAACTTCCTGGGCTGCATCTCTAGCGGCTTGAGCAGTCGCTTCAGCTGCCTGAGCTTGCTGAAGAGCTAATAAAGTGGTACCATTTGGAGTGGCATCGTAAGCAGCCTGGGCAACTGCTGTAGCTGCGATGGCAGCATCAAGAGTTACTTGGGCAGCATCAATAATAATTTGTTGTGCAACTTCAGCAGCCGTTTGTAGAGCTGGTGCATCTGCAGCAACTACTTGTGCGGCCAGTACAGCAGCGGTCGCTGCAGCTTTGGCGGCATTGGCAGCAACCAGGTCAGCTTGATCTTCGGCCAGATCAGCTTGAGCATCAGTTAAATCTTCTGTAGCCTCATCTAAAGCAGTTTGTTTCGTTTCAACCACATCTTCCTGGTCCGCTACAGCTGTTAACGCAGCATTCAAATTTGCTGACTGATTGGCAAGCTCTTGCTGTGCTATATCAAATGTAAGTTGTGCTGTGGCTGTAACTTGAAGTGCTGCAGCTTCTGCAGCTTCAGCAGTGGTTAATGCAGTTTCTTTCGTAGCCTCATAAGCCAGGGCCGTGGCGTTGTCGGCTTCCAAAACTACAAGCTCTGCTTGTGCAGCAGCAAGGGCTGCTTCTGCATCAGTAAGGTCCGCTGCTACATCAGCAACATTTGCCAGTTCCTGAATAAGACCTTCGTATCCAGCACCAGCCAAGTAGTCGGTCCCATTAACCGTAATATCACTGTTAAATACGCCGCCATCCATCTTCGTGATGATATCTTCAGCAGCTTCCAGTGCATCATCAGCTTTATCACTTGCCTGGCCCAATTTCACTTTATCAACTTCCAACACAAGGTTGGCTTCAGTAAGATCAGCAACCAGGGTTTCCGCAGCGAGTTTTTCAGCTTCTGCAGTGGAGGTGTCGTCAAGAACGGCTGTCAATGCGGCTTTCGCAGCTTCTTTGGCAACTAATTGTGACTGTTGATCAGCCAAATCCCTTGTCAAGAATTCGGTAAGTAAGGCAAAAGAAATTGACTCGTCATCGTCATCGTCATCGGCTCCGCCGCCTATAGGATTACAGCCTGGCTCGTTAAAAGTCCCAAACGGGCAACGAAAGCTTCCTGCTCATATACATCAGCTGATTTCGTAAGATAGGCCATAATCTCCATTTCATATTTTGCAAGAAACTCTGCAGCTTCAAGAAGGTTTTGCTCAAACAGGTACTCCTTAAGGTCCTGGAGAGCTATCTCAAGCGCCAGTTCTGCTTCCTGCAAGGCCACTTCGGCTTCCTTTACCGCTGTCTCTACTTCGGCAGTTGCCTGGAGTACGTCCAAATCATTGATTGCTTCCTGGTACTCGTTAGCAATCCTTTGGGCTTCATTTTGAAGCAGCTGCAGAGAGACCTTGGCGTTGGCCATGGCTACCTGGGCTGCCCTGAGCTGAGTTACCTCAGGCGCCACCTTGTTGTCAATACAAGATGTCAGCAATGTTGCTGTCGCAACTAACATTGCCATTAGAATTTTGTTAAAATTTTTCATTTTTTACGATAGTTTGTTAATAAATAAAGTTGTTTGATAAATGATAAAAAAATTAATTGTTTGATAAGAAATTTGTTTGATAAGAAATAATTTAAATAAAATTTAACACAATTGGTGCCACAAACGGCACAATAAATTTCATAATAACACAACTATCCGAAAGTCTAATTTCAAAAAACGGATAAAATAGCGGAAAAAGTTCAAACCTTT
>JAQCLE010000101.1 GCA_027592755.1 Bacteroidota bacterium
CTCAAAGGTTTGAACTTTTTCCGCTATTTTATCCGTTTTTTGAAATTAGACTTTCGGATAGTTGTGATCAAACATTGAACATACAATCAAAGATAAATTCAATTTTAAAGATGAAGAAGAAAGCATTTGGGCAAAAATCTTGCTTTTTCCGTTTCGAGTTATTGCAGCCATATTTGCCGCTCTTGGTCAGGTACTAGGACCAGCATTAAAGTTCATCCTTGAGACACTGAGGGTAGTAATAGCCCTTGGAATTATCGTGCTGGGATTAGTATTAATTTTTGCCCTTGTTGTTGCAACTGCCGTACTCTTTGGAATGCTCACGGGAGTAGAAGGATGGGTCTCAATTCATGATTTGCCTTTCGATGCCATACGAGGATCAATACCGACCTTTGGCGTCATTTCACTTTTCATTTGTGGATTCATACCAGCTCTGGCAATAGCACTTTTAGGTTTTACCCTGTTGTTCAAAACTACCGTTGCTAATGGGTATGTTGGTTTGACAATGTTTGGAATTTGGATAATAGGATTAATTGGAGCAGGCTTGACTATACCTAATACTATTGTCAATTTTCGCCGATCCGGTGACATTACATTAACCAAATCCTATGACCTTAATGGTAAGCAAGCCGTTCTTACTATCAAAGAAGTAGGCATGGAAGATTACACTGGAACAACGCTAACATTGAGAGGGCATGATGACTCGGTTTATACGTTGGTTCAAAATATTGAAGCAAGGGGAAGAAGCAGGCAGCAGGCCCAGGAAAATGCCAGGATGGTCAGCTATAATGTAGTATTACAGGACTCAGTATTTTCATTTGATTCAAATGTATCCTTTGAAGAAAATGCGAAATTCAGGTTTCAAGAAGTTTCAATGACCCTTTATATTCCTTATGGCCAGGTTTTTCATGTGGATCAAGATATGGAATGGATTCTCCGTAATACAATAAATCGATATGGATACAAGAATTCGGATATAAATGATAATAGATGGCAATTCACAGAAGATGGGCTTGTTTGCCTCACTTGTGATGGTGAGAGCAGGTATGGTAGAGATTCCAAGGATGATGATGATTCCGAATCTGGGAATTATGGAAGCGATGCCATGACGTTCGATTTTGAAAATTTTGAAACGATTAAGGCCGGTCACAATTTTGACATTAAGATTTATCGTGGTGATAATTATGGGGTCAGGGTGATTGGGAGGGAAAAAGAACTTGACCGCGTAACCATACGTCAACATGGAGATCAACTTGAGTTTGATATGACTGACACAAAATGGTTGGACATGGGAAATAGGAGGTCAGTTAGGGCCGAAGTAACCATGCCCACTATTAGCGCTCTTGATTTAACAGGAGCTTGTAAATTCGAGGCTTTTGGATTTAGTGGTGACATCCTGAATATTGAGATGAGTGGTTCTGCAGATGCAGATTTGGATGTGAATTATGATGAAATGCTTATTCATTTGTCTGGCGATTCAGATTTGAAGATAGAGGGTGAAACGGATAAAGTCAATGTGGATATTTCCGGAGCAGCATCATTGGATGCTCTTGGTTTGGAGGCCATTAGGGGTAATGTTGAGGCCTCAGGGGCATCTAGTGCTGAAATTTTTGTAATGGAAGAGTTACAGGTTGATGCGACTGGAGTAAGTAGTGTCCGTTACAAAGGAAATCCACGACTCGAAGTTGATGAGAGTAGGGCAAGCTCTGTTGAGCCTTACTAATTCATTATAATGAAACAAGCTGGTTATGATCAAGGCGAGGGATTAGCGCATAACGATCGACGTCAATACAGAATTCAATGTCTTTTGATATTTTGAGATTGTGAAGCCTTTTGTAGTGCGATGATTTTTTAATGGCAGATAGAAGATCATCGTTAGTATTAGCATACTGTTCTATGGAAAGCATAGCTGAATCACAACCAATTTCAAATGAATTTCCGAGTTTTGTTGCAAGTGCTCCCGCGAATAATGTATCCTCATAACTGACCATTCCTTTCCATCCAGCGCAAACAATCAGTAAATCATGATGGCAGGCTTTTAGGTAATCAGATAAAACCGACAAATTAAGAAAAGCTCCGATCAACAGTTCAGATGCATTTTTTGACTTATTGATTGCCAAGGTTCCATTGGTTGTGGTCATGGCAAGTTTACGTCCTGTAAAATTATTTTCGAGATAACTCAGGGGGCTATTCCCTAAATCAAATCCCTCAACTTGTTCTCCATTTCTTTCTGCAGCAGCCAAGTATCCCAGTTTTTGTAATTCCCGGCATTCTGTGGTAGTTGAAACAGGCGTAATGCTCTCAATGCCTTCAGAAAGTGCCGTGACCATACAAGAAGTAGCTCTTAGAATGTCTGTTACAACGACGATTTTACCATCTGCTGGATAGAGATGAATAAGTTCTGGTGTTAAACAAACTTCCAGGGAAGGCATTTATTTTTTAAAGTTATTTAGAGTAGGGGACTTAACAACTTCAGCCTTGACCAAATTGTTTCTAATGCCAATTTTAATTTCAGTGCCGGGCACATGATATCCAGTTTTTACATATCCCATTCCTATGCCAGTATTGAGAATTGGAGACATCGTGCCAGAAGTAACTTCTCCAATTTTTTTTTCATCGGTACTAAATATTTCATAATGAGACCGGGGAATGCCTCTTTCTCTAAGCCCAAAACTGACAAGCTTACGATCAACGCCTTGTTCTTTTTGCTTGAGCAGATTTACCGAATTGGTAAACTCTTTGGAAAATTTGGTTATCCAACCAAGCCCCGCCTCAATGGGTGAAGTAGTATCGTCAATATCATTACCGTAGAGACAAAATCCCATCTCCAACCGCAAGGTATCCCTGGCTCCGAGTCCGATTGGTTTAATACCGTTATCTTTTCCAGCTTGAAAAATTGAATTCCAAAGTTTTTCGGCCAATTCATTTTTGACATAGAGCTCGAAACCTCCGGCTCCAGTATATCCTGTTGCGGATATCATCACATGAGGAATTCCGGCCATTTCCCCGACAAGAAAAGTATAGAAGTTTATTGAAGAGAGATCAATTGGAGTTATCCTCTGCAGGACTTCAACTGCTTTGGGGCCCTGTACTGCAAGCAGTGAATATGTATCTGAAAGGTTAACCATTTGTACGCCATTGGTATTTCTTTCCGAAATCCAATTCCAATCTTTTTCAATATTTGAAGCATTTACTACAAGTACAAATTCCTCAGCACTGTATCGGTAAACTAATAAGTCATCAATAATACCACCAGTTTCATTAGTTAAGCAGGAGTATTGAGCATCCCAATCCTTCAGTTTAAACGCGTCATTACTGGTAAGCTTCTGAATTAAATCCAGTGCACCTGGACCTTTTATCAGGAATTCCCCCATATGGGAAACATCGAATACTCCAACGTTATTTCTTACTGCCAAATGCTCTTCGATATCAGATGAATAACGGACTGGCATATTAAATCCCGCAAAAGGCATCATTTTGGCTCCAAGTTTTTCGTGAATATCATTAAGAGCTGTTCTTTTCAATTCCATAATGGATTTTTAAGGAAGCAAAGATATGTAGTATGGTTGAATGATGTGGATATGAACAGGTCAGTGATTTTATCGGATTATTTTTTTTAATCGGATGGCTTCATCGATTTCAACAGCTTCAAAAACAAAGGATCGAATGAGATCAATGTCTATTTGATCAACACTGGAAAAGTCAAGATATTCTGAGGTGTCGTTGAGAAGAAGACCATTGATTTAAAATTGACACTTTGCATTTTGACCATTGCCGGGATTTGTCGGATTTATTTCTTTCGCGATCCAAATAAAAGCTCCCATTAGCCTGTTTTTAAGCAATCCTCTTTAAGCTATTATTGGAATTTCTCCTGTACAGGTGTTTATCCCATATTAAACATAGAAACAATGCCTGAATAACAGTGAGTTGAAAAGATTTTCTTTAGTTTAGGAAAAGTCATTATTAAAAGTTTTTTGAAAAGCAATATCATTGCGAGCTGAAATACGGAGGAGATGAAATGGAGTTAAAAGTAAAGCAGAGAATTGCCCTGATCATCTATTTTTTTCTGTCAGGTTTTGGGTTTTCAAGCTGGACATCCAGAATTCCAACCATTAAAGATTCGTTTAACCTGAATGAAGGAGAACTCGGTTCGGTATTATTGGCGATGCCCATAAGTTCTGTCCTGGGACTTCCGCTTTCTGCATGGCTGGTAACTCGTTTTCATAGCCGTTGGCCACTCATTACCGGACTTTTACTCTATTGTATCTTTCTGGCTTTCATTGGCCACGCGACAACTATATTTCAACTGATTATTGCCCTGTCTTTCTATGCATTCAGTATGAGAATTACTAATATCTCTATGTTGACACAATCAATAAGCATTCAAAAGATTTTTATAAAGAAAATTAATGGTTCGTTTCATGGGTTTTGGTGTGTTGGTGGAATTGTAGGTGTTGGAGTTTCAACCTGGATGGTTGGTATTGGCATTGATATTTACCTGCATTTATCATTTGCAGCCATTGCAATTTTTCTAATAGGAGTCGGGGCATTTAGTTATTTGCTCAAAGATGATAGAACAGAAACCGGTAATAAATTGATTTTAGGGAAACCTGATCCTCACATTTTGTCTCTTGGTTTTATTCTATTGCTTGCAGCTTTCTTTGAAGGCGGAATGTTTGATTGGAGTGGCCTGTATTTTAAAGAAGTGGTTGGTGAGGAGATTTTTACTACAGGTTATTTAATTTTCATGGCTAGCATGGCTATTTCAAGGTTTGTATCGGATTCAATTATTCCAAAAATTGGAACCAAAGGGATGTTCAATGTTAGTGCTTTTCTCATAGTCACAGGCTTCGGATTGGCGGTCATCTTTCCGACATTCTGGATTGCCCTTATTGGTTTTATGCTAGTGGGTTTTGGTACAGCTTCAGTTGTACCTATGATATTTATCCTGGCCGGAACCTCTAAAAAATATTCACCTGGAATGGCCATTTCTATTATTGCAACCTACGCGATGGTGGGCATGCTCGGAGGGCCTCCAATAATTGGATATATAGCTCATGTTTTCAGTCTAAAGGTGTCTTTTGTTCTGATGGGCCTGATGGGTTTGGTAATTATACCAATTTCAAAGTACTTCCATGGATTGGATGAAAATATTAGGTAATTGTTCTTACGGATGACTTGATGCCCAAATTTCGCCATCGTCAAAGACTTCTTTCTTCCAAATAGGAACGGTCTTTTTGAGATTGTCAATAATAAACTGACAGGCTTCGAATGATTCCTTGCGATGTGGAGTTGATACTGCAATCACTACTGCGGCATCGCCAATTTTCAATATGCCTTTCCGATGGTGAACTGTTACCTTTTTTATAGGCCATTTTGTAATCGCAGTATCAACAATTTTCTGAATTTCCCTAATGGCCATTGTATCATAGGATTCATATTCCAGACGAGTGACAGTCTTATCAGAAGTTTTGTTCCTCACTGTCCCTATGAAAACGTCAATGGCTCCGGCTGCATCATCTTCAACCGATGCTATAATACGATGTGTCTCAAGTTCATTATCAGTTATAACAATCATTAGGATTAACCTCCGCTTACGGGTGGTATTAAAACCACCTCATCATTTTCAGAAATCATCTGACCCTTCTTGGCATACTCACTATTGATGGCAATCATGAGAGAAGTCAGTTTGTTAAAATCAGGATAAGTTTTTTTTAGATTTTCCAGGAGGTTTTCATGACTCACAGAATCCTCAATTTCATATTCGATGGAATTGGATCCCAAAATATCCCTTGCTATACCGTATGCAATAATTGTTAATTTCATTGATGATCAATGGAATAATATTTCAAATTCAAACCAAAATAAAATGATTATGATCAAATTTAGAATTGGATAGTGATATAACGAGTAAATTGAAGAAAAGAATTGATTAATGATAAGATAGTAATTGTAAAAGCGGATGTTCTATATTAGTAATGTTGAGAGGGCTTATTTAAATATGTCGTTGTGCACTTTAAATCACTCAAAAATAAATATCAATGAAAAAGAATATCCAATTGTTCAATTCCAATTCATCACGACGAAAGTTCATCACAACAGTTGCCAGCGCAGTGGCTGGTACGGCTGCTTTTCCAGGCATTTCTTTGGCAAATTCTAATCCTATTAAAAGTATGGTCGAACCGCTTATCGGTGACCTTAAACTTTCAATGCCAGCTGGCGACCTCTCCGATGAGCGCTTGGGATTCATCCGTGATATGGGAGTTGAATATGCACAATTATCTGCTGCTCCCGGTGCCCCAACTTACTCTCCTGAAGGTAGGGTTGTGCAGCGCCAGAACAGCACTGATTTTCCTAATGGTCCATGGACGATATCTGACATTCGCCGCATTAAAGACCGCGTAGAATCCTTTGATTTGAAATTGGGGTATTTGATGATGCACGATTTCCGGAATGCAATTCTGGGACGACCAGGCCGGGATCAGGACATTGAAAATGTTATAAAATCAATTCGTGTTGCAGGTGAGGTTGGGATACCTATCCTTGAATACAACTGGTATGCCCTGAGGGCGATGGGTGGCTATTATAAAATTCCGGGCCGAAAGGGGATTGAGTATGCAGCATTTGACAACGATCGCTGTAAAGATCTTCCAGTCCTACCAGATGTTGGTGAACATTCTGCTGAGGAGCTTTGGGAAAGATTTGAGTATTTCTTGAAAGCAGTCGTACCGGTTGCGGAAGAAGTTGGAGTGAAATTGTCAGTTCATCCCAATGACCCACCACCACCGGTCTTTAGAGGTTGTGCCCAGATTCTTGGTAGCATTGAAGGCCTAAAGCGTGTAATCAAGATAGTACCAAGTCCGGCTAATGGAATCACCTGGCACACTGGTTGCATGACAGAGATGGGGGCTAATGCTGTGGAATTGATCCCTCACTTTATGAAGAATGACCAGATCAACCATATTCATTTCAGGAATGTTATTGTTGATATTCCACGATTGAAATACACAGAAGTATTTATTGACGAGGGTCAGGCGGATATGAAGGCGGCAATACAGGCCCTCCGTGATAACGGTTACCCCAGATTACTATACCCCGACCACGTCCCGAATATGGATAGTGATGTTCAAGGGAGTAAAGTAGGCTGGGCTTACGCCGTTGGGTATATCAAGGCCCTGATGAAGAGTTGAGAAACAGTGAATAGACCCGCAGAAATCACGGCACCAGTATATTTAATGCAGGTGAAATATGGATAGCGACCAATTGATCTCGAAATTCCGGCAACTGGGGAAGGAAAGAATCCAATACAGTTATACCAGAGTCAAATTGCGAGGGGCTCCAATCACAGAATTATTTCAGCAATAATTCTTCTTTTAGTTTGAATCGACAGAACCCCGTAAAGCGATCATTTGCATTGAGTTGCGGGGGTCGTTTGAAAAGATGGTAATTTGTTGGTGCTGAATTCCTTTTTTACCCTCAGTATTAAAAGTCACTTTTACCTTTCCCATTTCTCCCGGTTTGATCGTTGAATTCTCAACACTCGCTTTGGTGCAGTTACAATTCGTTTTAACATCTCGGATGTTGAGATCTTGCTGGCCCGAATTGGTAAAACTAAATTCAGCGATAACGGGTTCTCCAGCGTTTGCTTTTCCAAACTCAATAACTTTGTTTTCTAATGTAAGTTTTGGCGCTTGTGCTTGTTCATCGCCAGTCATTGGTGGAAAATATTCAACTACTGTGGTGACTATATTCAAGCTTTTAACCGCATCTGTTGCCTCATTCGTTTTAATTGTGATCGTTTCTTGACTATAGCCAAGTTCTTTTGACTTGGTAGGGTCAAAGGAAACCACAATTTTCCCGGAACCCTGAGGTTCAATAGTCGCAGGTTCAAAAGAAATAGTAATGTATTCAGGTGTTTTGGATTCGATCAATTCAAGTGGTGTGTCACTTTCATTATATAAGTCGTGTTTTTTCACACTAATCTCATTGTTCTTGATAGTTCCCATATTAAGAGCTTTCGATCGAATCCTCAGATTTCCAATTTTAGTTGGCAGCGTCTCGGCCAGGGTTTTAGGTTTTGGTGTGACCTGGCCAGCGATGAAAACCGTGGATGCGCTTCCAGTATTTGAGGAAATGGTTAAAGATTTACGGAAAGATCCCGGCCTATTGATAGGATTGTATTGAGCCTGGATAAATCCTTTTTGGCCTGGCATGACGGGTTCTTTGGTCCATGCAGGTGTAGTGCATCCACAGGAAGCTTTAACATTGTTTATGATCAGTGGAGCGTTGCCGGTATTAGTAAATTCAAATTTGTTAGTAATTGGCCCATCGGCTTCCAACACTTCTCCAAAATCATGAGTTGTTTCTACAAATTGTAGTATTGGCTGGGCTTGCAATGAACATGCAAAAATAAAACCAGCAATACTCAAAAGAATCTTTCTCATGGCCTAGTAATTTTCATGAATAATGAACAAATTTCCTAAGTATTGTTCAAAAAACATAATATATACATACTGTTAGGAAATTTTTAACAAGATAGAGTTGTTCTAAGAAAAGATATGCCATTTAAATAAAAAAGGCTGTCTTGTTAAGATAGCCCTTCTTATTGGATTACTGTCTAACCTAAATATTCAGCCAGCAAACTGTTTTTTGAAGACATCCTTAATCTAGATAAGGCCTTTTCTTTTATTTGGCGAACCCTTTCTGTACTTAGATCAAGGATTTCACCGATTTGCTCAAGAGAGAGTGCTTCTTTACATCCTATCCCAAAGAACATTTTAATAACTTGTCTTTCTCGTTCTGACAATCTTGACAATGAGCGCTCAACTTCTACCCTTAATGAATGAGTGTATGTAAGTCCGATGTCAGTACCCTCAACGTTCTTATCTTCCAGAACATCAAGTAACGATCCACTATCATCATCACCAAAAGGTGCATCGACTGAAACTTGTCTTGTGACAGAATCTAATGCTCCTTTTATTTCGGAAACGTCGAGCCCAAGGTATTCAGCCAATTCCTGTTCGGTTGGCATACGCTGAAGCCCTTGCTCAAGCATTGAAGCTGCTTGATTTATTTTATTAATGGAACCCACGCGGTTCAGTGGCAACCTGATCAGTCGCGACTGCTCTGCAAGAGCTTGCATGATGGATTGCCTAATCCACCAAACGGCATATGAAATAAATTTAAACCCTCGGGTATGGTCAAATTTTTGTGCTGCCTTTATGAGTCCGAGGTTTCCTTCATTGATTAAATCATTAAGGGACAAGCTTCTGTTTTGATATTGTTTGGCAACCGAAACCACGAACCTTAGATTGGCTTTCACCAATTTTTCAAGGGCCAATTGATCTCCATCATGGATTCTTTTTGCCAGATCGACTTCTTCATCAACTGTGAGAAGATCGACCTTGTTAACATCATTGAAATATTTTTCTAATGACTGGCTCTCTCTGTTGGTGATGTTTTGTGAAATCTTAAGTTGTCTCATATTCTTTTTCTTGCTAGTTATTTATGTAAAACAGAAGTTAAGTTGGGACTCTAATAACGTTAAAGTTTGATATTTGATGTGAAATCGGCCGCAAAGAAACGCACATTGGTAATCTAAGTCTGTCAGATAGGTGACAATAATTTGCAATATATTTAAAAAAAGTTGGAATCGAAGTTTGTAGAAAGATACATTTAAAGTTTTGCCAGAATTTAGCTCTTCATAATATGAGCGACAGTTCGTATTTCAGCTTCAAAATTACACTTCCAAGTTTCTTATATGATCTGATAATATCAATTTTAGATTTAAGTGAAGAATATCACCCATATTTTTGCATTTATCGAATTCATTTGTTTTATGAAACCTGTTGAGTTCTTTTATTAACTCGTTCACTTTTTCTGGTGTTGATATTTGATCTTGCTTCATACAATCTAATAGATAATGCAACCTGTCCGATTGAATATTAAGTCTTCTTGCAATCAATGTTCTCTCTTCATATTGGTACTGCTTGGTTGTTTCAACATTGATAAATTTCATTCCCATATGAATAATGGGATTATTTTCCTTAAAATATTGTGGTAAGTAAACACTTCTGTTTCCCTCGTAAGATTGTTGATCGAAATCTATTGCTCTTATCCGATATTGCTCATCTTCAAAATCTGGCGTAACATCCACTACCCAGTTATAAGATCGCATATCTCCTAGAAGCCGAACGAAACACCGTTCATTAAATTTGATGAATTCTTTTGCAAACCTTACTCCGTTAAATTTAGGTGACGAGAAGTGATCTTTTATAAATTGATTTCCAGGTATACCAGCAATATGTTCTTCCACAAGTGTTTCATCATCTACCAGATAACTTATATAGTTTGGCGAAAGCAGATGCTCCAATTCGAGGCCATATATCCTGGAAGCGTCGGGTACTTTTATGTACATATAATCATAATTGTCATTCAATAGATTAACAATTTTAACCCTGAATGGATGTGAGTTACCGAAATTACAATAGTCGATTCTTTCAGCTTCCAAATGATCCATCTCTAAATAACTTTCAGTTTTTAATAACGCATAGGTTCTGGCAAGATTTCTTTTCAGTTCCTTCTGGGTACTTTGTTTATATATTAGTGAATCCCATAGCGTGTCATGACCATATTTATCCAGTACGGGAAATGACTCCGAGTATTGAAAAAGATCACTATACCTTATAGGAATTTTTATTTTCCGATCTTGATTTTCAAGATAATCCCATAATACTGAACTTATCGTGATGAAATCTTTCTTCTTGCTAATTTTCATACTTAAAAGATAAGAACTTCAAAAACATTCTCTGCATTGAAAATATGCTTTCGAATATTAACAACTTTGCCCCTCAAATGGATTTATTAAATGACTATTAAATTTCAAATAAATTGTCCAACTAAATTGGGACAATCAGTCTATTTATCCAGCTCTGTACCGGAATTAGGTAACTGGAATAATGAAAAAGCACTACCAATGGTGAATTCCGATGGTAGATGGAACGTTTCCATTGAGATACAGGATGGAGCGGTAGCAATCGAATACTTCTATTTTATAAAAACTGATAATCATATTGAGAAGGAATTTGGTCCATATAGAACAGTTTTCATCAATTCCAGCACCTTATCAATATGGGATACCTGGCGCTCTAATGATCACGAGAGTAATTTATTGTCTACATCACCATTTAAGAGGGCGTTCTTTAATAGAACTCTAAATCATGATACAATCTACAAATCTGGAAATAATAGTATCGTCTTTCATTTAAGTGCAACAAGGATTGATCCTCAATATTCATTCTGTATTACGGGAAGTTCCTTGGCGCTGGGAAATTGGAATCAAAACGGAGCAATCATTCTGCATGAAGTGGAGTATGCAAACTGGCAGGCTAATGTTCCCATTGAAGGTCTCCCAGTGGAATTCGAATACAAGTATGCCATTTATAATAAATCAAAAAGTGAAATCATTAAATGGGAGGAGGGTAACAACAGAATCTTCAGATCAGACAACGGGCATTCTTCTTATATAGTTTCAGATGAATATTTTGGATATACGAATAATTGGAAAGGAACAGGTGTAGCGATCCCGATATTTTCTATTAGGACTAAAAACAGTTTCGGTGTTGGTGAATTTACCGACCTAAAGTTGATGGTACAATGGGCCAAAAGAACCGGCTTAAACCTCATCCAGATTCTACCGGTAAATGACACTACCGCCACCCATACCTGGACAGATTCGTACCCTTATTCTGGTATTTCAGTATTTGCTCTACATCCCATTTATGCCAGTATTGATGCCATTGGAAAATTGGAGAATACAGAAGAGCAAAAGGAGTTGGATCACTTGAAAATTGAATTGAATAAGTCTGAGTCACTGGATTATGAGCAAGTAATTAGGGCCAAGTGGCACTATTTTAAACTTAAGTTCGAGGAAGTAAAGGTTACATTTCTTAAAAGAGAGGATTTCAAACAATTCCTTTTAAGGAACAAAGAATGGCTTGTGCCCTATGCTGTTTTTTGTTATTTGAGAGACGAGAAGAATACTTCTGATTTTAATAAGTGGGGGGATTTTAAGTCAATTGATTGGGATACGATGAATGCATTGAATTCATCGGAAAATGTAGATTATGACAAGATCGCAATCCATTATTTCGTTCAGTTTCATTTGGATCAGCAATTAAAGGAGGTCTCTGAGTATGCAAGAAAGAATAGTGTTGTTCTTAAAGGAGACATACCCATAGGTGTATGCAGGAACAGTGTGGATGTCTGGTTAAGTCCCAAATTATTCAACCTCAATGGTCAGTCCGGAGCACCCCCTGATGCATTTTCTGATTCAGGTCAAAACTGGGGATTTCCGACCTATAACTGGGATGAAATGGCTATGGACAATTACCAGTGGTGGAGGCACCGACTTCAAAAAATGGAAGACTTTTTTGACGTATTCAGAATTGACCATATTCTTGGTTTCTTCAGGATATGGGAAATACCTTATAATCAGATTGAGGGCACACTCGGCGTTTTCAATCCGGCATTTCCTTATTCAAAAAAGGAGTTAGAAAAGCTGGGAATTGACTTTAATGGGGAACGTGATTGCAAACCTTATATCAACAAAGACAACATTCAAGAACTGTTTGGCGAAGATGCTTTGAAAGTAACACAATCGTTTTTTGACAGTTCCCTGGATGGGAGTTATAGCTTCAAACCGGAATTTGATTCACAAAGGAAAGTTATGGAGTATTTTGATGCCCAGTTCACTAAAAATAGTAACCATGAACATCTCGAATTGATTAGAAAGGGGCTAATGAAATTACATCGTGAAGTAATCTTCATAAGAACCGCAGATGGGAAATTGAATCCAAACATTGGTATGTTCAATACTCATTCATTCAAGAGCCTGAAAGATTCAAAAAAAGATCTTTTGCGGGAATTGCACGATGAATTTTTCTTCAACAGGCATAACGAATTTTGGCGTGCTAAGGCGATGGAGAAATTACCTGCTCTAAAATCTGCCACAGAGATGCTGGTTTGTGGTGAAGATCTGGGAATGGTGCCGGGTTGTGTACATGGAGTAATGCATGATTTACAATTATTAAGCCTTACAATTCAGCGAATGCCACTTGCTAATACTGGTGAGTTTTGGGATTTGAACGAAACTTCGTATTTATCAGTTTGCAGCCCAGGAACTCATGATGTGAGCACTATTCGAGCCTGGTGGGAGGAAGACACTGGAAGGACACAGAGGTTTTATAACGATATATTGGGCAATAAAGGTGAGGCTCCTTTTTATTGTGAACCATGGATTGTGAAACAAATCATTGATCAACACTTACAATCTCCTGCCATGTGGTCTATTATACCAATTCAAGATTTGATGGCTTTAGATGAAACTGTTCGCAGGGTTTTTCCTAAAGATGAGCAAATAAACAGGCCAGAAATCAGCCAGCATTATTGGAAATACAGAATGCATATTACCCTTGAAGATTTGTTGATTGAAGGGAACTTGAATTCATTAATACTTGAAATGGTAAAGTCTTCTGAAAGGTATATCAGTGTAGATTCCACACGGGAGGAATTGAACGTAGTACCGATAAGTTGAGAATTTTAATAGAGCTAATGTCTTTCAAACAAAGATGAAAACGCATATTTATTACACCAAATTAGAGTGGTCAGGTAATAAAGGGCTGGGTACCCAATCATATAAGGTATATGACCGTTCGTTCGAAGTAGGTGCGGATGGGAAGCCTGCCATAAGTGGATCGTCGGATCCATCATTTAGTGGCGATCCCACAAAACACAATCCCGAAGAAATGCTTTTAATGGCTTTGTCAAGTTGCCACATGCTATGGTTTTTACACTTATGCGCTGTCAATAAAATCATCGTGGAAGAATATTATGACAATGCCTCTGGTATTATGAATGAGAATCCCGATGGGAGCGGGGAATTTGTTGAAGTGACATTGAAACCTTCGGTTGTTGTGTCATCTGGCGATACGAGCCTTGCGGAGCATCTTCATGATAGGGCCAATAAGCTGTGTTTTATCTCTCGTTCAGTTAATTTTCTCGTGAAGCAGCAGGCTACAATTAGATTGGGTTAGTGATTGATCTTATTATATTTTGTCAATTATCAAAATAACTGTCGTTCTGTGAAATCAACAGAAAAGACAATTAATTAATAGTCTACTTGCCGTATCTCTTCCTTCAGTTTTTCTGCATGTTTGAAATCCATATTTACTATGGGCATTCCGTAAATTACAGGCATATGGTCGCCATATTTATCTTCCAGTAATTTTTCAATTGTGTTGAATAACATGGCTTTGGTTCTTCCAATTATCAAATTGGTCGGTATCTCTTCTATCACACCACTGTCATTTTTATAGCTGCTTACACACTCATCCGAACCTTTATGAATAAAGTTGCAATATCCCGTAATGCTTAATGTTTGCCACGTTT
>JAQCLE010000102.1 GCA_027592755.1 Bacteroidota bacterium
AACTTTTTCCGCTATTTTATCCGTTTTTTGAAATTAGACTTTCGGATAGTTGTGAGAAATTATCATCATCGGTACTCCCTAATATTGATATTTCATCAACCTCTGTTCCATGAAGTGTTTTGTCATCGTCAAGAAATCCATAAATCATAATGTCATGACTCATAAATATCTCCATTGCAGATTTTGCAATGCCTTTGCTCCCTAAAATCAAAACAGGTTTCTTCATTTCTAAAATCTCCTAAGCTGGTGACTCAATTCCTGATATACATTCCCATAATGCATTATCACGAGAACAAGTATTGGTTTCAGTAAACTGGTATACCTGGAAAGGGTTCCAAAATTAGGAGTGGAAAGCGCAAGTGCCCCCGAGGTAATTATTACAAAGATCAAAGCAGTTATAAGTATCAAAGAATCATACTTTAAAAAGTGTTTCCAGTGGTACAAAGAATATATGAAGAGCGCTAACAAGATAAGGTTCTCCATTGAGATTAAGAAGGATATAAAATTCCAGGATTCCCAGGGAAGTGGCCTAAAAAGGGCACCAAAAACCGCATAAGGAAAGTTAATGCCAATACTCGCTAGCGTTGGCTCTAAACCATTGTAGCTGATTTGATTAAAACTTTCGGAATTCTGGCCATACAGTAAAAAATTATCTACAATGACAGTTAGAATCCTCGAATAATGGAAATTATAATGCATGTAATTGATCACAGCTAAAGGTGCCAAAAACGATATTAAATAAACACCATATACCCTGACTATTTGTTTTTTTGGAAACGATCTTTTTACGATTAGACTAACTATTAGTGGAAAAAGAACTAATGCTATTGTAGCTGCATAATAGTATTTCAAACTATAGATTATGTAAAAGCCAATCACCGCAAGAACAACTCGAAATGTTGGTATCCTTTTTTTATTAATAAACGGAATTAGCGCCCAACAAATCATCATGATGCCCATAAGGGCGACTGTCTCTTTAAGTAGACCTGAACTCCAAAAGAGAACGGAAGGCAATAGCAACGTGGCCATAATAGCCGGTTTAAAAAAATCTTTATCCTTAATTAAATCCACAAAAAGAACCCAACAGCACAAAAAGCTCAGTACAGAAAAGTATATGGAAATGATCCAGTAATTTTCAAAAGAAAACAGACTCACCACGCTCACCATTCTAATAAAGAACTCAGTCCTGGGTTCAGTCAAATTACCGTAATTGATAGGATCAATTAAATGATTGAGGTAAACAAACAAACCATCGTTAAGATACTGATTGAGGGATATAGCTCCTTTATAGAACGTGAGAGTATCTCCACCCCCATAATATATTTTATAGATAAATCCTGCCGCAACGGCAAATACAATTTTCAAGGTCAGCAGTATCCAAAAGAATCCGCTCGGGGCAAGGAGCCGTGCCCTAAAAATTAATATCAGAATAACTATGCAACCAGCGATACCACTAAAAACCATTCGAGTCTTTTAAAAGTTGTGCTCCAACATTGCAATAGAGGCACCTCTTCTTTAAACAATAATTGTTATACAGCTGGATAAAACCTTGTGAATCGGCACCGTTTATTGGCAACCAGCCCAAGTCGCCATAAATCCGTGTAATTTTATTGTTTTCAGGATTCAAGTTTATTAAAAGTGCAACGGCCGTATCCATAATTCTACTATCATCGATGGTCTGGCTATAGGCAGCAAAAATAGGGACTATAGAGTTAATAACAATATTAATTGCACTACTATTGCCTACACTATGAATTTTTGAAGTCGATCTCTCGCCTAACTTATAGTGAGACTTCCAATAGTCAGACTGAGCAATTTGTAAATCCAAAATAAGTCTCTTGGTGTCTGAGCTATTCAATATCCATGAAAACAAACTTGATTGACTATTCAATAAACTCGCAAATTGTGCCAATCTGATACTCGGAAAATTGGCCGGCCTCATCCTAAGGAATTTCCATCGATGCAATGAGACTCGGGGTTCCAGTCGATATTTACTCTTTAAAAAATTATACTCAGAAAGAAGTTTTTGAGAATACGAGTCTTTATTTGATTCTTCAAGAAATCCCGCCTGACCAAATAACAAGGCCTCCGTTTGAATTTGATCTTTCGAATGTTTTAACAATACTTTAAACGGTATAGACTTAGTCAGCTCGAAGAATGTATCTCCGTTCGTTTTGAATCCGAAATTTCTTCCCAAAACCTGATATGTCGTTTCCTCCCAATCGCCGTGATTTATTTGTAACAATTCCAGGATGGTTCTGGATTTCACAATTAAGCGTTCAACAAGAACCCGTTCCAAAAGGCTTGTCTTGATAACTGAATCAACTTCTCTCAACTGAGGTCCACATGGAATTGTAGCAGGTGATTTTACAAGTTTTCTGAATCGATCATATATCGAAGGTTTGACCCTCCCTTTAAGGGATAATGTCGCGATTTCAGATCCATCAATACGATAAACAGCCTGATCATTACTCCAAACAACATGCAGAATAGTGTTTTGATACGACTCATCAGCTGAATGATTGTGGGCATGCCAGTCACTTGATTTAACATGGATTTCAACATGACCATGCCACTCAATAGCACCAATTTCAAGTTTGGCATTCAAAAAGTCCGGGCCTGAATTCGAGTTTCGATGACCCGGATGCGAAATAGTTATAGGGAGTTTGTCATCGGTAATAAGCTCCTGATGGTCAAAATACTGGTGTTGCCAAACAAAATGTAAAAATTGCTCTTCCACATCACATGTACTTATCAAGGCACTGCTTCATTTCACCTTGCAATTGGGCGGCGGCCTTTTTTGCTGCAAATGCGAAATCACTTTCGGCCGAGGAATAGATTATGCCCCTTGAGGAATTTATTAATAGACCAAAATCCTGATTAAGTCCATTTTTACAAACTTCGTCCAAACTCCCGCCCTGTGCGCCGACACCTGGTATTAGCAGAAAATAATCCGGGACCAAAGTCCTTATTTTAACAAGATGATCTGCTTTTGTAGCGCCGACAACAAACATGAGCTCATCTCTTGTTGCCCATTCAGCACCTTTTAATAAAACCTCTTCAAAAAGTCGATGTTCGGATTTATCGATCTTTTGAATCTGAAAATCAGCACTTCCCTCGTTGGATGTCAATGCTAACAAAATCACCCACTTGTCTTCGAATTTTAAAAAAGGAGTAACTGAATCTTTACCCATATAGGGAGCAATTGTAATTGCATCAAAATTCATTTTTTCAAAAAATGCTTTCGCATAAAGATTGGAAGTATTACCAATATCGCCGCGTTTCGCGTCGGCTATTACGAAAACATCATCCGGCAGATATTCAACGGTCTTTTCAAGAGATTCCCAACCACGGGAACCCAGTGCTTCATAAAATGCAAGATTGGGTTTATAGGCAACAGCATAATCAATCGTCGCATCAATTATTTGCTTGTTGAATTCAAAAACCGGATCATTATTTCTCAGTACTGGACCAGGAATTTTTTTAATGTCCGTATCCAATCCCACGCATAAAAGGGATTCCTTTCTATTGATTTGTTCTATAAGCTGTTGCCGGGTCATAAAAAAAGAAAAGCCGCTTTTCAAAAAAACGGCTTTTTATGCGAAAGTTAAAATCTATTTAGTTTCGGAAGTCAATAATATCCCCATCAAATTTATCTTCATCAAACCCAAAGAAGGCATCGTTCACATTGGCATTTTCATTAAACCCTTTGATGCTGTACTCATATTTAACACCACTCCTTTCATACATTAGAAAGCTTTTCAAATCACTCTCTTTACTCCCAATCAGCATTCTTATTTTATAAATTTCTCTTCCTCCCTTTTCCGGTTCCAAATCAATTACATCGACAGCACCGTTATCCCGTGATTCAACATATACGTATTTGTACCCATTTTCATATATGGTGAAAATAGTAGATACTGAAATTTCCTGATCTTCAGGATAAAAATCTGATATATTCAACTCATTTACATCTTTTAAAAGAGTCCAAACTGTTTTACCATCATTAATGACAACCTGATCACCTATATCGAGCTTATACTTGTCACCTTTAACAGTCATTGTGCCACTAATCTCCTCCTTTGTGTTATCAGGGTTGATCAATGAGTAAACAAACTCCGCCTTGAAAGAACCGTAGGCTTTGTATTTTGCACTTAGTGCCTCCAAAATTGTTAAGGCAGCTGGATCTTTTTGTCCTTGAGCAACAGCTCCAATCGATAGCAAAAATCCCCAAATCATCAATGCAGTATTCTTCATCGTGTAAATTTTTTATTAGTCATCCAGGCTGTTCAATAATTGTTCCAAACTATATTCATCAGGAATTAGAACTTCCCTGGCTTTACTTCCCTCAAACGTACCAACAATTCCTGCAGCCTCCAATTGATCAATTAATCTGCCAGCCCTATTGTAACCAAGTTTCATTTTTCGCTGTATAAGTGATGTACTTCCCTGTTGATGGACTACGATTAGTCTTGCGGCTTCTTCAAATAACGCATCTCTGTCCGACAAATCAACATCCAAAGCTGAACCTGAATCCTCGTCACCTGAAAACTCAGGTAGATGGTATGCCGAAGCATAGCCTCTCTGCGCTCCAACAAATTCACACAGCCTATACACCTCAGGTGTGTCAATAAATGGACATTGCAATCTTATGATATCTGACCCAAGAGATAAGAGCATGTCTCCCATTCCAACCAGCTGTTCTGCACCGCCGGTATCCAAAATCGTCCTTGAATCTATTTTTGATGTTACCCTAAATGAAAGACGGGCAGGAAAATTGGCTTTAATCACTCCGGTAATAACGTTTACTGAAGGCCTTTGAGTGGCGATGACCAAATGAATTCCTATTGCTCTTGCCAATTGTGCCAAACGTGCAATTGGAGCTTCTACTTCTTTACCAGCTGTCATCATCAAATCAGCGAGCTCATCCACAACTAAGACGATATAAGGCAAAAACTTGTGCCCTTTATTTGGGTTCAACCGTCTTTTTACAAACTTCTCGTTGTATTCTTTGATATTCCTGCATGCAGCCTCCTTGAGCAGATCATACCTGCTATCCATCTCAATACAAAGAGAGTTCAGCGTGTTCACCACTTTTTTGGTATCTGTGATAATTGCTTCATCGCTATCAGGCAATTTAGCCAGGAAATGCCGCTCTATTGTGTTAAAAATGGTGAGTTCAACTTTCTTTGGGTCAATCAATATGAATTTAAGCTGGGATGGGTGCTTCTTGTAGATCAAACTGGCCAACATCACATTTAGACCGACCGATTTACCTTGTCCTGTTGCTCCAGCCATCAGCAGGTGAGGCATTTTGGCTAAATCCGTTATATATACTTCATTGGATATGGTTTTTCCTAAAATTACCGGAAGTGCCATATCACTTTTCATGAATTTCTCCGTACTAATCACAGAGCGCATGCTTACCATTTCCCGATTTTTATTTGGAACCTCAATTCCAATCGTTCCTTTCCCGGGTATCGGTGCAATAATTCTAATGCCCAAAGCAGCCAGACTCAAAGCAATATCATCCTCAAGGTTCTTAATTTTAGAAATTTTGATGCCGGCGTCAGGAACAATTTCATAAAGGGTTACTGTGGGTCCTATGGTTGCCTTAATGCTGGAAATCCCTATTTTAAAATTGATCAGGGTCTCAATTATTTTATCTTTATTCTGTTCCAATTCATCCTTTGTCACCTGAACCTTTCTGTCAGGATATTCATCCAAAAGATCTGGAGTAGGATATTTATAACTTCCCAAGTCTAATGTTGGGTCGTAGTTCTCAAGCTTATCTGAAGTTTCCTCAGTAATCGTATCATCAATTTCTAATTTGACATTGGAATCGTCCTTATCTGACATTTCTCCATCGTCAGCATCGGGGATGTCAACCTCCAACTCTAAATCTTCGGTGTTTCCTCTGCCAGCTGGTTCGATTTTCATATCACTATCGAACTCAATTTCACGAAGGACTTGTTCTATTCTAATATCATCCTGATCAGCACTTTCTAATTCAATCTCTGATTTTTCTTTTTCACCATCGCTTATACTTTCATTTTCCTCATCATCTATTTTGTTCTCAAATTTCCAAGAGATATTAAAGAAGTAAATGTTAAATGTTAAGAAAAATAAGATCAGGAAAATAAATGTACCCCAGCCTAGTAAACCATCAAAAAGAATGGCGAGCTCATATCCAATACCACCACTTAGATAACCCCAACTACTTACTTCATCAGAAGCAATGAGTAAGTTTCCAGTAAGAATGGAAATCCAGAAAAGAAAAAATAAAACAAACGAAATACTTCTGTTGATAGGCAATATTTCTTTTCCTGAGATCACCTTAAAGCCCATGATGAATGAAAGTGGAGGCACGAGAAATGATGCAAGACCAAACCACTTAAAAATAAACAAATGCGAAAGATAGGCTCCAGTTATACCGAGCCAGTTTTCAACTTCAGCGCCTGAAATTGATACTTTTAGATCACCGAGTGCCCCGACTACACTTTGGTCAGACTTACCTGTGAACAAATAGGAAATGAAAGAAATAAATAAAAAAAGGCTGAAACCAAGAAGAAAAAAGCCGAATACCAGCTGAAATCTTCTGTCTTTCACCCAAGCAATGTTGAACTTTAGTTTCTTTGCCGGCTTTTTCTCTGTCCTTGCTTTGTATGTGTTCTTTGTCATTGTGTATTAGCCCACAAATGTAAAGATTCAATGAAACTAATAAGCCGTAGTTTAAAAAAGGCTCAACAAAAATCTTACAAAATCTGTGTAGCTATTCTTAGAACACTTGGTAACAATATTAAGGATAGAAGAGCTAATATACTTTTACGATCTCCAACGAGCTCTCCTTTGGTAGTGGCTTGTATCTTCCGCTCTGATATTGATAAAAATGAACACCCATGATCAATAACAATGCAGAATTATCCGAGACGCCCATCCCATTGTTTACAGATAACTGAGATGTAATTGGTTGTGTTGGAATCTTTATAACTGGCAACATTGAACTATAGAATTCAGACTTTTTCCCATGAATTTTTTTACTCATGAGGGTATAACCCATTTCTTCATCATACTTATAATCCGAAAGCGCAACTAACTCATTATAAAGTTTAAAATGAGTGGCTTCTTTTGGGGTGTTTAAAGTTTGATTCGGAACAAATGCAGGGAAATGAAGAATTAAATGTCCCCGATTAGAACCCTCCCTAATGAAATATTTTCCTTTAAAAATATCGTGATAGGGTTTTTTTGAGTTGAATTCAAAACCATTTAATGATTTCCCGAATTTGCTCAATAAAATCGGATGGTGACCATGTTCCTTTTTTCCGTTTTTGGCAATTGATCTAAACTTTGATTTTAACCTTCGAGCGACATAACTCTCGCATATGTTGGCCATTCCGTGGCTAAATGAATCCTTAAGATCTTTGGCGAGACTGGCAATTGTAGTCGTAAGATTAGCCTGTTTCCAAAAAATACTATCAATTGATTCTACTCCTGCGTGATTAATTTGTCTATCGTGATTTAACGTAATACCGAGATTTCCTGTGCCTTCAAAGCTTCTTGCTCGAGGTAAAATTCTATCTGAGTATTAAGATCTGAATTACTGGCCATCTTCAGATTACTTCTTTTAAGTGTTAATTAATATGTCAAATGCTAAAGACCTTAAGATCAACGATCAAAGCAAGTTTTGAATATGGTCAATTTTTTTTAACCTCCCAAATATTAGAGCAATAAATTCACATTTATCATAAATAAAGTGCTATGAATCATCAATTTTAGTTTTTAGAATTCATCCCATCAATTAGATGCAGGTTAGAACGCTATGCGCTCGATTATTATATTACGAACTTCAATCCTTTGCATTCCTTGATGAGCTATTGACCTAAATATGCAACAACCTTTTTTTACAAACTCAAAATGTAAGTAATTCACATATATGCCCTTAGCTTCAATATTCGAACACATGATTTTCCCAATAAAGAATCTCCTTCTGTACTTTCTGATATACTCTTTCATTGTTGGCTGTTCAACTTCAATAGAAGATATTTCTTCAAATGTCGGTGTCATTGGCGATTCGGCCATGGTGGCCTCGGCACACCCACTTGCCTCTCAGGTTGGGGTCGACATCATGCGAAAAGGAGGTAATGCGTTTGATGCGGCAGTAGCGGTACAATTTGCATTGGCCGTGGTTTACCCTCGGGCCGGAAATATTGGAGGGGGCGGTTTTGCGGTAATCAGGGAGAGTAATGGAAATATTGCAAGCTTAGATTTTCGAGAAAAAGCTCCTTCCCTTGCTTCAAAAGACATGTACCTGGATATCAACGGTGAAGTTATTCAGGGAAAAAGTACTGTAGGAAGACTAGCCTGCGGCGTTCCCGGAACCGTAGATGGAATGTATCGACTCCATGAGAAGTATGGATCAATGTCAATGTCAGAATTAATTCAGCCATCAATATTTTTGGCGGATCAAGGTTTCATTCTGACAGCAGATGAAGCTCAAAACCTTAACCGGTTCCAGGAAGATTTCAAGGCAAACAACAGTTGGGCTATTCCAACAATCAAAGAAACTGCCTGGCAAGAAGGAGACTCCATTTATTATAAGGAACTCGCAGTAACATTGTCTCTGATCCGGGATATGGGCCGTGCAGGGTTTTATGAGGGCATTATTGCTGATCAGATTGTTAAAGACCTGAGAAGAGGTGGTGGAATTATGACTATGGAAGACCTCGCCAACTATGAAAGCAAATGGCGAGAACCTGTAGTCGGTCAATACCGGAATCATAAAATCATATCAATGCCCCCTCCTTCGAGCGGCGGAGTTGCTTTGATCCAACTCTTAAGAGGTTCTGAAAAATATTCCTTTGATAATTGGGGACATAATACACCTAAGACTATGCATGCAATGATCGAGTTGGAGAGACGTGTTTACGCAGACAGGGCGACATATCTTGGTGATCCGGACTATTACGAAGTCCCCCAGGAAATGCTACTATCCGATGAGTATTTGGAGGAACGATTTTCCGACATTGCTTTAAACAAGAAAACCGATTCCAAAGCTATCAAAGAAGGAATTGAAGGAGCAATTGAAAGCGTGGAGACGACACATTTTTCTATCGTTGATCCTTTTGGAAATGCCATTGCAATAACCACCACTTTGAACAACTATTTTGGAAATAAAGTCATGGTAAAGGGAGCCGGTTTTTTTCTTAATGATGAAATGGATGATTTCAGCCTCAAGCCCGGGGTTCCAAATCAGTTTGGCCTCATTGGTGCTGAAGCCAACGCCATCGCTCCAAACAAGCGGATGCTCAGTTCTATGACTCCGACAATTGTAGAGAAGGATGGTCGTTTGCTCATGCTAACCGGAACCCCGGGAGGTGCCACCATCATTACATCGGTTTATCAAACAATCCTGAATGTAATTGATCATGGGATGACGATGCAGGAATCTGTAAATGCCAAACGCTTCCATCATCAATGGCTCCCTGACAAAGTACTCTTTGAAGAAGGTGGATTTGATCCGAAAGTCATTTCAGAGTTGACCGAACTTGGCCACAACTTAGAACTGATAGATGGGCTCGGGAGGATGGATTGTATTCTGGTGATGGAAGACGGGAAACTTGAAGGAGCATCTGATATAACCAGAGGTAATAATACTTCTTTGGGCTTTTAAATTCGGGTCTATGGATGTTAAGATTGAAGCCAGTTGGAAATCCAAACTCCAGGATGAATTCTTAAAGAATTATTTCATTCTACTAACTGCGCTTGTCAGGGAAGAGTATGCAAAAAACAAAGTCTACCCTCCGGCAGCCTTAATATTTAATGCCTTTGAACATTGTCCTTTTGATCAATTAAAAGTAGTTATCATCGGGCAGGATCCTTATCATGGCCCAGGGCAGGCTCATGGATTATGCTTTTCAGTAAAAGACGGGGTCACAAAACCTCCCAGCCTTGTCAACATCTTTAAGGAAATAAATGAGGACATTGGTACACCAATCCATCAAAGTGGGAATCTTGAAAGATGGGCCGATCAGGGAGTGCTCCTTTTGAATGCCACACTGACTGTTCGGGCACATCAGGCCGGATCACATCAAAACAAAGGTTGGGAAGAATTTACCAATGCAGTTATTAAGATCATATCCGACGCAAAGGAAAACGTCGTTTTCCTTTGCTGGGGAGCTTATGCCCAGCAGAAGGCTGAAATTATAGACAAGTCAAAGCACCTAATTCTTGCCTCACCGCACCCCTCTCCGTTTTCGGCTCATCGGGGATTTTTGGGCAATAAGCATTTCAGTAAAACCAATGATTTTTTAAGATCAAAAGGGTTAGCTGAAATACAATGGTAGCCAACCCATTATCCTCTATAACTCTAATTTTTTTTTATAATTAAACAAAAATGATGATATTCAGGCCAGTGTTCCGGGCGTCATGAAATAAAACAATATAAATATGAAAGCATTAAAGATATCAACGGTTTGGGTCTTGGCCATATTAATGTCCTCATTACAGGGACAGAGAACATTTGAAGGTATTCACATTACCGGTAAGGTTGTAAATGCCACGAACAATACACCTATTAACGGTGTCAATGTAGTTATGAAAGGTTCCATTCAAGGGACCACTACCAATGTAAATGGAGAGTATGCTCTTGACGTTATTTCCGAAAAATCTGTTTTAATTTTCAGTTCTCTGGGCTATCAAACCAAGGAAATTCGGGTTGGTAAACGAAGGCAGATTGATGTAAGTCTAAATTCGGATAAACCCGAATTAGCTGACGCTGAAACAATCATGTTTGAAGAGATGGAAATGAGTATGGATTTGATGGCTAGTCCACCGAGCAATTCGAAAAGTTCTTCAAGAGTCATGGGTGCAGGTGGACAGCACCAGCTTATGTCCACTGGAGCCATCTATAGGTCGGACAATACTGCGAACCTCAATACAGAAGAGTACGATTTCATCAAAGAAACCGGGTTTCGCGAAGCAACTAAAAACCCATTATCTACTTTCTCAATTGATGTAGATGCCGCATCCTATAGCAATTTGAGGCGCGTTATTAATAATGGTGGTCAGCCTTCACCAGATATGGTGAGAATCGAGGAGTTGGTAAACTATTTCACTTATGATTATAAAAACCCTGAAGGTGAACATCCCTTTTCTATTGCCACGGAAGTTTCTCAAGCGCCATGGAATGAAAAGCATCAGCTGGTTCACATTGGTTTGCAGGGTAAGAAACTTGATTACGAAAATCTGAAGGCAAGCAATCTCGTCTTCCTGATAGATGTATCTGGATCGATGAGTGATGTTAATAAGCTTCCTCTTCTTAAGTCGTCAATGAAACTGCTTGTCAACGAATTAGGACCTAGGGATAGGATAGCTATTGTTGCCTATGCGGGTGCAGCTGGGCTTGTGCTGCCTAGCACCCCCGCCAGTGAAAAAGCAACCATTATAGCAGCTTTGGATAGGTTAAATTCCGGAGGATCTACAGCCGGCGGGGCCGGGATAAAACTCGCCTACAAAGTAGCTCTCGAAAATCTAATTGAAGATGGGAATAACCGCGTGATTCTGGCAACTGATGGAGATTTTAACGTAGGTGCTTCTTCAACATCAGACATGGTGCGGTTAATTGAAGAAAAGCGAAAAAGTAATATTTATCTAACCATTACCGGTTTTGGAATGGGCAATTACAAAGACGGCCGGATGGAACAAATAAGTAATGCAGGGAATGGCAACTATTTCTATATCGATAACATAAAAGAAGCACGTAAAGTATTTGTCACCGAAATGAGAGCTAACCTTTTCACTATCGCCAAAGATGTTAAGATTCAGGTCGAGTTCAACCCTGCTCATGTTCAGGCTTACAGGCTCATAGGATATGAAAATAGGATGCTGAATGCAGAGGATTTTAACGATGATAAAAAAGATGCTGGAGAATTGGGTGCAGGGCATACAGTAACTGCACTTTATGAGATAATCCCTACCAGTATTCAATCCTCCTTTTTGAAGAACATCGATGCGCTGAAATATCAGCAAAACGACATAAGGAAAATATCCAATTCAAATGATCTTCTTACGGTGAAATTCAGGTATAAAAAACCTAAAGAGGAAAATAGCAAATTGATCACACAAGTATTGCAGAATGTTGCCACTGATATCAATGAGACATCCAATGATTTTAGATGGGCTGCAGCTGTTGCGGAATACGGTCAGTTGCTTCGTGATTCTGAATTCAAGGGACAAGCAAGTTATGGCCAGGTACTAACCTTAGCAATAGGTGCAAAAGGAAATGACACAGAAGGCTATAGGGCTGAATTTATTGATATGGTAAGGTCAAGTCAACTCCTGGCAGAAAAGTAAGGTGCAGGTTCATTTTTGCAGGTGAAAAGGCATTTGGGATATATCCGGTGCCTTTTCCATTTTATAATTACTGGTAGGTTGCTAAAACCCTCATAATCTTACGACACTGCAGTAAATGCCGCTCGCTATGAGCTAACAGAAATCTGTAGCAATCGCCGAGTTTAAAACGAAGAATCAAGCCAATTGCAGACTTCACTTTCGGCCTACCCAAATCAAGGTCTTCTGACTTTAAAAGTTGCTCTTCTAATGCTTCCATATATTGGTAGAATTGCACAATTGTCGTCCTGGGATCTCTTTTTGATCGCTCAGGATTCATATTCCTAAAAGTTTGCATCGGATTGTTTATAGTATTCTTTATCGGCTCCATGGCAGTAACCATACGATCACCAAAAAAACCAGAAGAATAATTGTTGGATTTCTTATTAGCGCTATCAACTGCTGCCTTGACCCTCGGCAAATAAATATCAAAGGTGAGATTCAGATGTTCAATGCAATCTAAAATACTCCATTTACCCTTGGCAGGGCGAAACTTCAATGTATCAAACGGTAAATCCTTGATTTCTTTATTGATAAAACTGAGCTGATTTTTAATCTTAATTCTTAATTCCAGTAATAATTCTTGATTATGCAATATCATATTAAGAATGAAAAGGCTTAGCACGCTAAACGTCAAAATAAATAAAAAGACTCATCAGCAATGTAATATTACCCAGTCAGTTCAAAATCTGGTGACATAATCCTGCTTATATTTTGCAGGCATAAAAAATAATAGTCCACATTCAAAAAGATCAAGAGACAACGTTACCTCGTCAAATGACTTCAATTCCGCCCATGCCTTTTCCATTCCATCTGACCAATGAATGTCACCAACCACTATAACTGTAGATGGTATTCGTTTTGCCATTATCTGCTTGAAATATTCAAGGGTTGCTTCAAAAGTATGATTGGCATCGATATAAGCTAAATCGACAAATGGCATCTGGCTAAGGATTTGGGGTAATAATACATCAATATCCCCAAGGTATGAGACCACATTGTTATGGCTATTAAGATGATCTTTTGCTACTTTTTGAATTTCTTCCGATCCTTCTATGGTATAGATATTTGCTGTAGATTCGATCAGAGCCAAATATTCAGTAGTCACACCAAGTGAGGTTCCAAGCTCCAGTATATTTCGAGCTCCAATATATTTTCCAATACGATAAAGAAGCATTGATAATTTAGCATCACTGGTGGCAGATTTAAATATTTGAGCAATTGTTCGTTGGTCCACATTAGAAACTCTCGATCCTGCCCCAAGGTCATTCACTTGAATAACGCGTTGGTCGTTTGCCAGGGCAGCTCTCAGTTTATTAATTTTCTTATAAATTGTATTATCGCTCTTACCAGCTATAACCTCAACATAAAACCTAAAAATAAAAGGGAAGTGAAGACTGTGTGCATCAACGGCTGTGAGCCAATACCTTATATATCTTCGATAAAAGTTTAAACTTTCTGAAAGAGCCAAATCAATTTAATCGGTAAGGAGCCGTCATCATAAATTCCGGGATATTTACTTTGAAATGTTGACCGTCGATTACTTTTTCAATCAGGTAAGTGCCATACATTTTCCCTAATCCAGATTTTAAGTTACAACCGGAAACATACTGGTGAGTTTCCCCTGGTTCGAGAACGGGTTGCTGACCCACGACTCCTTCTCCCTCAACTTCCCTGCTCTTAAAGCCGGCATCATGAATATGCCAATGTCGTCGAAGCAACTGGATGGTAGAGTCACTTTTATTGGTGATAGCAATCTTGTAGGTAAATACAAAATGATATTGCCTGGGGCTAGAATACTCTGGCTGGTATTCAGTTTCCACAGTCACTTCTACGCCTTTTGTTATTTCACTTACCATAAAAACAACTTTCTTCAAGAATGGATATTCTAAAGTTAGAAGAAATCACAATAAATCTATTAATTACAGTACAGGAAGTCATCTCGAACCGAGATTAACGTAGTTTCTTTCCGTTGCCCCGGTATAGATTTGCCGTGGTCTTCCAATTGGTTCCTTATT